>JBKOYW010000293.1:0-7478 GCA_046744275.1 Actinomycetota bacterium | reverse complement strand
CTCTACACCGCCGTGGGCTCCGCGGTTCCCGGCGCGGCCGTATCGCAACCGTCGCCGCGTGCGTCAGGCCTCGGGCCCGCGACGCAGGACGAGGCCGCCGGCCGCCCCGAGCGCGACGACGCCCATCAGGCGTTCACCGTCGTCCGAGCCCGCATTTCGGGGGCGGGCTGGGTGCTGCGGCCGGGGATGAGCAGGACGGACCCCGCCGCGACGATGGCGCCCGCGGCGCTGATGAGGAAGGCGATCTCGAAGCCGGCCCCCTCGGGAAGCCCGCTCGCCAGGACGTGCGCGGCGATGATGCTGCCGGCGACCTGCGCTCCGACGGCGGAGCCGATGTTGCGCATGATCGTGTTGACGCCGGTGGCCTCACCGGTCTCGCGATCCGAGACCGCGCTGACGATCAGGTTGGGGATCGCCGCGAACGCGGCGCCGGCGCCGGCGCTCACGAGGCAGCTCCAGAGGACGTCGACGCCGTCGGAGTCGTGGGCGAGCGCCAGGCCGAGCAGCCCGCCGGCCACGACGAGGCAGCCGACGAGGAACGGCATCTTGGAGCCGCTGCGCTCGCCGATGCGCCCGACGAGGGGCGCGACCAGGAGCGACGCGAGCCCGCCCGGCGCGAGCAGGAGGCCGGCCTCGGTGGCCGAGAGCCCGAAGCCGATCTCCCCGCCCTTGGGCAGCTGACCGAGCTGGGGGACGAGCACGAAGGTGCTGATCATCGCCGAGCCGATGAGCAGGGTGGCGATGTTCGTCGTCAGCACGGGCCGGCGGACGAACGTCGCCATGTTCACCAGGGGCTCGCGCGTGCGCCGCTGGAGGAAGCCGAACAGGCCGAGGCCGTTGACGCCGACGAGCATGAGGGCGACGGTCCTGGTGGACTCCCAGCCCCAGTCTGAGCCGCGCGAGATGGCGATGAGCAGGGCGGCCAGGGCGACGCCGAGGATCGCCGCGCCGGTGATGTCGACGCGTCCGGGCGTGCGGATCGGCGACTCGGGGACGAGCAGGAGGGTGGTCGCCGTTGCGAGCACGCCCATGATCGCGGCGACCACGAAGATCCAGTGGTAGCCGGGCCCGTCGGTGAGGACGCCGCCGAGCGGCAGGCCGATGCTGCTGCCGATCGCCGCGATGGCGCCGAGCAGCGCGATGCCGGTCGGCACTTTGTCCTTGGGGAACTCGTCCCGGACGACGCCGAAGCAGAGCGGGAATACGCCGCCGCCGAGGCCCTGCAGGCCGCGGCCGACGATCATCACGCTAAGGGAGTCGGCGAAGGTGCAGACGACCGACCCGACGGCGAAGGCGCCCAGCGAGATCGCCAGCAGGCGCTGCTTGCCGAACATGTCGCCGAGGCGGCCGAAGATCGGCGTGGCGATCGAGGCGACGAGTAGATAGGCCGTGACCATCCAGGCGATGTCGCTCGCCGACGCGCCGAAGTCGCGTTGCATCTCGCCGAGTGCCGGGACGACGGTCGTCTGAGCCAGCACGAAGCCGAGCAGGCCGACGCCGAGAACCAGGAGGGTCCGGCCGGGTGCCTGGCGTTGGGAATCCATTGGTCTCTCCTTCGGAAGAAAACGAAGTGCATGCTGCGTTTCTGGAGCATATCACAGAAACGAAGCGAGCGCTGCGGTATTCTTCGGAGCGTGCCTGCGACACCGATCGATCGCCCAACGCGCAAGGACGCCGTCCGCAACCGCTCGCGCCTGATCGACGCGGCGACTGTCGCCTTCCGCGAGGACGGGCTGGCGGTGAGCGTCAATGCGATCGCCCGCGCCGCCGGCGTCAACGTCGCGACCCTCTACCGGCATTTCCCGACCAAGGACGACCTGGTCGCCGCGGTCCTCGAAGCACTCATGGAGCCGCTCGCCGGTGCGCGCGACCGCGCGCTCGCGACGGCTCCCACCGGCGATGCCCTGGCGGCGTTCGTGCGCGACGCCGTCCGGATCCAGATCGAGCACGGCGGCGTCTTCGATGCGCTCGCCGGTCAGCCGGTCGGCTCGACGATCCGCGAGCGCCTGCGCTCGATATCGATCGGGATCGCTCAACCCGTGGCCGAGCGCGCGCACCGCGACGGCACGCTGCGCGAGGATCTCGACGTGATCGACCTGCTCATCACGCTGCGGATGCTCGGCGCCGTCGCCGGCGCACAAGAGGCCGGCAGGGACACCGGCCGCTACATCGACGTCGTGCTCCGGGGACTCCGGCCGAGCTGACGCGCTCGACGGCGACCCTCGCTAGTCCGAGACCTCGGCCGCCGGCGCCCAGCCGAGCTGCTCGCGCACGCGCCTCGGGAGACCGCTGACGACGAGGTCGTACGAGTCCTCGATCAGGTCGCGCACGAGCTGGTCGGGAAGGCTGCCGTCGAGCGTGATCGTGTTCCAGTGGCGCTTGTTGAGGTGATAGCCGGGGCGGATCGCGGGATAGCTGTCGCGGAGGGCGACCGCCAGGTCCGGCTCGCACTTGACGCTCACCTCGAGGGGCGTGCGGTCCAGCGCGCTCAGGGCGAACATCTTGCCGGCGACCTTGAACACGGAGTGCTCAGGCCCGAACGGGAAGTCCTCGATCGCACCGGCGTGTTGGACGCACCACGCGCGCAATTCGGTCGCATCCATACGCCGCATGGTCCCACTGAGGCTTCGCGGAGCCGCGAAGGTCTGCTCGAGCGTCTAGCGCGCCACCGTACGCGCGCTGCGTCCCGGTTCGATCCCCCAGCTGACGATCCGCTCGGGATGGATCCGGATCAGGGGCGTCGGCAGCGCGATCGCCTCGCCACGCCCGCGGATCTCGATCCCGCGCGGATGCCACGGATCCGTGCTTGCCAGATCGTCGATCACGATCGCGACTCGCCCCGTCCGGGCCACGTCGCGAAACTTCTTCGTTCGCTCGAGCTCGCTGCCCCCGACGTCGATCGTGTCGCGCGCCGCGTTGTAGATCCATGCGACCGGCACCACGTGCGGCGTGCCGTCCGCACCGACCGTCGCGACCCGTCCGAGCTGCCGCCCGCCGGCCAGGTAGCGACGCTCGGCCTCCCTGAAGACGCTCATCGCCACGATCATTACGCAGGTGCCCGGAATCGTCCCGCGCCGGGCGGCAGCGGGAACGGCCGCTCATGCGCGCGCACTGGGCGATGAGAATCGCCGTGCGGTCGGGTCCTACTCGTGATGCCCGATAACGAAGACCAGATCCGCACTCTCATCGAGCAGTGGGCCGAGGCGGTCCACGCCGGCGACATGGACCGCGTCCTCGCCGACCACGCTCACGACATCGTCATGTTCGACGTCCCGCCGCCCTACGACGGCGTGCGCGGCATCGACGCCTACCGCGACACCTCGCCCGGGTTCTTCGAGTTCCAGCTACGCGGAGCGGCGTTCGAGATCGTGTCCCTCGAGGTCACGGCCGGCGAGGACGTCGCGTTCGCCCACGCGCTCCTTCGCTGCGGAACACCCGAGGAGCTCGCGGCCAATCCGGAGAACCGCCTGCGGCTCACGCTCGGCCTGCGCAAAGATGGCGGCCGGTGGATCGTGGCCCACGAGCACCACTCGTTCCCGATCGACGACCGGAGGTAGACGTGGGAGAAGTACACGTACACGAGTTCATGAGCCTCGACGGCGTGATCGACGCGCCGACGTGGACGTTCGACTACGGCTGGGATCCGAAGATGGGGGAGGCCCTCGGCGCGCTCACGGAACGGTGCCGAGGCATCCTGCTCGGGCGCACGACCTACGAGGCGTTCGAGCCGGCGTGGTCGACGCGGACCGTCGAGGACGATCCGGGGGCGCCGTTCTTCAACGACACCACCAAGTACGTCGTCTCCGGCACGCTCGAGACTGCCACGTGGAGGAACTCGAAGATCATCGGGCCGTACGACCCCGACACGATCCGCAGCCTCAAGGACGAGGTCGACGGCGACATCTACGTCAGCGGCAGCATCACGCTGGTCCGGGCGATGCTCGGCGATGGCCTCATCGACGGGCTGCATCTGCTCGTCTACCCGCTCACCCGCGGGTCCGGTCCGCGGCTCTTCACCGAGGATGCGGCGCCCGGCAAGCTTTCGCTTGCGGCGTGTGAGTCCTACGAGAACGGCGTCGTCTACCTGGCCTACCGACCGCAGGTGTGAGCGGTCACGGCGTCGTCGCCTGCCAGCCGAAGCTGAACCCGCGCTGAACGCCGTCGGGCGTCCCGGTCTGCGTGTACTTGAGCGTCAGCTCGCTGCCGGCGGAGATCAGCGCGCTCCCGGCTTCGCTGGTGCACGAGCGTTCCGTGAGCCTGATCGAGCAGCTGACCTCCGTGCAGGGATCCCAGCGATCGCGACGCCACTCGTCGCGCGCGCAAGGTCACCCCAAGAGTCAGTAGCTGGGAGAGGCGCGGGCAGACCGTTCGCGACGCGGGTCGATCCCCCGGTTTCCCTTACCCAGCCGCAGGTCGCCGGCAGCGCCCCGCACGCAGGTCAGTCGACGAGACGGATCTCGCGCTGCTCGGCGGCGGATCGGTAGCACGCGTCGACGATGCGTGCGAGGGCGACCGCCCCCGTGCCGTCGTGTTCTTCCCAGCGCCCTGAGCGGACCTTGGACAGGAACTGCCCTACGACCGCCTCATGGCCTCTGCCGGGCGGCGCGGTCAGCCGTGTCTCCGCGGCGACGCCGTCGTCGTCGGTGAAGATCGTGAGCGTGCCGGAGGGCGCGTAGTCCTCGACGATCAGCTCCGCGCCTCCCTTGCTCCCGTAGAGCGTGATCCCGAACTGGTCGCCGTCGATCCTGTGGGCGGCCCAGCTCGCCTCGACGAGGAGCGTGCCGCCGTCCTCGAGGCGCATGAACACCGTGGCGAGATCCTCGACGTCGAAGCCCGTCGACCCGGCCACGCTCGTCTTGCCCGATTCGGGGTTGAACCCGAACCCTGCCGTGGCAAGGAGGTCGTAGGTCGACGCGCTGACGGCGGTGACCGTCGGGTTGCCGAGAAGGAACAGCGAGTAGTCGAGGACATGCACGCCGATGTCGACGAGCGGGCCGCCGCCCGCCAGCTCCGCCCTCGTGAACCAGCTGCCGCGGCCGGGGATCCCGCTGCGGCGGAGCCACCATGCCTTCGCGTAGTACGGCCGCCCCAGCCGGCCCGCGTCGAGAACGTCCTTGAGCTTGCGGATGTCGCCTCGCTGGCGATGGTTGAACCCGACGTCGAGCACCCGGCCGGCCGCCCGCGCGGCCTCGACCATCGAACGCGCCTCGGACTCGTTGCGCGCGATCGGCTTCTCCGAGAGGACGTGCAGGCCCCGCTCGAGCGCCGCGATCGCGATCGGGGCATGCAGGAACGTGGGGACTGCGACGCTCACCGCGTCGAGCCCGTCGAGCTCGAGCAGCTCCTCCCAGCGGTCGACGTGGTGCTCGATGCCGTACCGCTCGGCGAGCACCGTCCGGGCCGGCTCCTCGAGTCCGGCCAGGGCGACGACCTCCACGCCGTCGAGAGCGGAGTACGCATCGAGGTGCTGCTGCCCGGCCCACCCGAGGCCGATGACGCCGACGCTGAGGTCGGTCACGGAACCTCGAACCATCCACGCGGCGATTCCGGGCTGCCGGGCACTGCGCGCCGGACGCCGGGAGCCGGTGTCGCCCACGTCACGGCGTTGGCGATCACGCGCCGGACGTCGGCGTGATGGTAGATCGGGTAATCCTGGTCTCCGGGGCTGAAGTAGAAGATCCGCCCCGTGCCGCGGCGGAAGCAGCAGCCGCTGCGGAACACCTCGCCGCCGGCGAACGAGCTGATGAACACGAGCTCGTCGGGCGGCGGGATGTCGAAGTGCTCGCCGTACATCTCCTGTGCCTCGAGCACGATCGGCTGGGGGATGCCCGCGGCGATCGGATGCGCGGGATCGACCGTCCACACCAGCTCGCGTTCCCCGTCGTTTCGCCAGCGCAGGCTGCACGACGTCCCGAGCAGCCGACGGAAGATCTTCGAGTAGTGGGCGGAGTGCAGCGTCACGAGACCCATCCCGCCCAGCACCGCGTCGTGAACGCGGTCGACCACGGCATCGTCGACCTCGTCGTGCGCGGCGTGCCCCCACCAGGTCAGCACGTCCGTGTCGTCCACCACCGCCTGGGTGAGGCCGTGCTCGGGCTGGTCGAGCGTCGCCGTGGTCACGCGCACCGAGTCTCCGAGCAGCGCGGCGATGCCGCCTGCGATCGCGCCGTGCATGCCCCGTGGATAGCGTGCGCGCACGTCGTCCTCCGTCCGCTCGTGGACGTTCTCCCCCCACACCGTCACATGTACAGCCTTTGGCATCGTCACCTCCCCGGCGGCATCAGCGCCAGCGCCTCGAGCTCGAAGCGCAGCTGGCGGACGAGCGGATGATGGCCGAGGCGGCGTTCCAGCAGCGCCAGCGACTCCCAGTAGTGGTCGAGCTTGTCCGGGTCGATCTGGGTGGCGGGCTCTCGGACGAGGCCGAGGCGAAGCTCGCGCGTCTTGACCACCTTGTCGGCGGCGAAGACCGCCACGGCGTCCGCCTCGGCCTCGGCCACGGCGGCCCGCAGCCGCGCCTTTCGCTCCGCGTACGTGCCGCCGCCGGACGGCTCCGAGACGGCGCGCACGAGCGTCGCGACGTCGCTGCCGAAGCGCGCCTCGAGCTCGGAGAACTCGACCGGGGTGTCCTCGATCACGTCGTGCAGCACGCCCGCGGCGACCACCCGGTCCGGATACCCGCGGCCGCGCAGCTGCTGCGCGACCTCCAGCGGATGCAGGATGAACGGCGCGTCGTCGACCTCGCGCCGCTGCCCGCGGTGCCGGCTCGCGGCGAACTCGAGCGCCCGCTGGGTGATCGGCAGCTCGTCGACGAAGCTCGGAAAGCGCCGGCCGGCCATTCCTAGTCGATCAGTGCGCCGCAGCTGACGTTGATCGTCGCCGCCGTCATCGTGCGCGCGCGGTCGGAGGCGGCGAGCGCAGCCGCGTTGCCGACGTCCTCGAGCGTCGCGGCCCGCCCCAGCATCGTCGTGTCCTCGATGTCCGCGATGGTCTCCCGCATGCTGCCGTCGGGATCGGGGATCGTCTCGGGGACGCCGCCGGTCCGCAGCGTCACGACGCGCACCCCGTCCCGGCCGAGCTCGGACGAGAGCTGCCGGCGCATCGACTCGAGTGCCTCGAACGCGACCTGGAGGCCGCCGAGGCTGTAGCCGCGCAGCGGCGGCCCGGAGCCGCCGAAGATCAGGATCACGCCGCCCTGCCCGCTGATCATGTGGCGGGCGGCCGCCCGCGCGGTCAGGAACGTCGTGCTCACGGCGGTCGCGACCGGCTGCACGTAGTCGTCGAGCTCCATCTCGACCATCGGCGTGCCCTGCACGACGCCGTGCGAGATCAGGTTGAAGGAGATGTCGAGGCTGCCGGCCTCGGCGGCGACGGCGTCGGCATGGGCGTCGACCGACGCCGCGTCGAGCGCGTCGACCTCCGCCGTCTCGGCCGCGCCCCCCGCGGCGCGGATGTCGTCGGCCACCGCGTCGAGCTTCGCG
>JBKOYW010000280.1:0-4204 GCA_046744275.1 Actinomycetota bacterium | reverse complement strand
CGACAGGCCGGCGTGCGCGAGCTTGTTCGTGATGTGGTCCCGGATCCGGACGTCCTCGATCAGGAAGTCGGAGAAGTTCTTCTCGGAGAACCAGTTCGACTTCCAGTCGTGGATGTAACCCACGCGCATGGCCTCGGGATGGACCTTCTGACCCATGCGTTCAGGACTCCTTCGGGGTAAGTGTGATCGTCAGGTGCGAGGTGCGCTTGCGGATGCGCGTCGCGCGACCCATGGCGCGCGGGCGGTAGCGCTTCAGCGTCGGCCCCTCGTCGGCGTGGACGGCGGCGATGCGAAGATCCTCGCCGACCAGCTCGTGGTTGTGCTCGGCGTTCGCGACCGCCGACTCCAGCAGCTTGATCCAGGCCTTGGCGGCCGCGCGCGGGGTGAAGGCCAGGATGGCCCGCGCCTCGGCGACGTCCTTGCCGCGGATGTGGTCGCAGACCAGCCGCGCCTTGCGGGCGGAGGTCCGCACGTACTTGGCCTGCGCGCGCACGAGCACGCCCGGCTCGGGCGCCTCGCGGCGGCGGCGGGACGGCTTGCCCTTGGGCTTCGCCTTCGCCTTGGCCTTCGGCTTCGCCTCCTCGGCCTTCGGCTCGTCGGCCTTCGGCTCCTCGGCGGTCTCGGCCTCCGGCTCGTCGGCGGCCTCGGCCTCGGGCGCCTTCTTGGCGGGCTTGGCCTTCGCCTTCGCCTTGGCCTTGGGCTTCGCCTTCGCCTTCGCCTTGGCCTTCGCCTTCGGCTTCGCCTTGGGCTCCTCGGCCGTCTCCTCGACGGCCTCGGTGTCCTTGGGATCCTTGTCAGGCGTCATCGCACCCGGCCCTTGGAGTCATGCCCGCGGTAGGTCCGCGTCGGCGCGAACTCGCCGAGCTTGTGACCGACCATCGACTCCGACACGAACACGGGCACGTGCTTGCGGCCGTCGTGGACGGCGATGGTGTGGCCCACCATCTCGGGGAAGATCGTCGACGTCCGCGACCAGGTGCGGATCATCTGCTTGGCGTTCGAGGCGTTCATGGACTCGATGCGCTGCATGAGGCGCTCCTCGGCCCACGGCCCCTTCTTCGAGGAACGGCTCATCAGCGGCCACCCTTCTTCCCGCGGCGCCGGCCGCGAACGATGTAGCGATCGGACTGCTTGCCCTTCTTGCGGGTGCGGTAGCCGATCGTCGGCACGCCCCAGGGCGTCTGCGGATGGTTGCCCAGCGGCGTGGCGCCCTCGCCGCCGCCGTGCGGATGGTCGACGGGGTTCATGGCCGTGCCGCGCGTCTGCGGGCGCACGCCCATGTGGCGCTTGCGGCCCGCCTTGCCGACCGTCACGTTCTGGTGGTCGGCGTTGCCGACCACGCCGACGGTGGCGCGGCACGAGGCCTGCACCATGCGCATCTCGCCGGAGGGCAGGCGCAGCGTGGCCATGCCGCCCTCCTTCGCCATCAGCTGGATGCCGACGCCGGCGGAGCGGCCGAGCTGGCCGCCGCGGCCGGGCTGGAGCTCCACGTTGTGGATCAACGTGCCGACCGGCATCAGCGAGAGCGGCATGGCGTTGCCGACCGTGATGTCCGAGCCCGGGCCTGACTGCACGGTCATGCCGACGCGCAGGCGGCTGGGCGCGAGGATGTAGCTCTTCTCGCCGTCGACGTAGTGCAGCAGCGCGATGTAGGCCGACCGGTTGGGGTCGTACTCGATCGCGGCGACCTTCGCCGGCACGCCGTCCTTGCGATTGCGCTTGAAGTCGATCTTGCGGTACAGGCGCTTGGCGCCGCCGCCGCGGTGGCGCGAGGTCTTGCGCCCGTTGGCGTTGCGGCCGCCGGACTTCTTGAGGCCCTCGACGAGGGTCTTCTCCGGCTCGGTCTTCGTGATCTCCGAGAAGTCGGGATACGTGACGAAGCGCCGGCCGGGTGAGGTGGGCTTGGGCTTGCGGATCGGCATGGCTTAGAGCTCCGCCTCCAGGCCCTGGAAGATCGGGATCGTCTCGCCCTCGCGCACCTGGATGACGGCCTTCTTCCAGGAGCGGGTGCGCCCGGCCGTGTAGCCGCGCCGCTTTGGCTTGGACGGCACCGAGGACGTGCGGACGTCGAGCACGCCGACGCCGAACAGCTGCTCGACCGCCTGCTTGATCTGGGTCTTGTGCGCGTCCGGGTGGACGCGGAACGTGTACTTGCCGATCGTCGCCAGCGCGTAGGACTTCTCGGAGACGACGGGGCGGATGATCACCTGGCTGGCATCCATCACGCCGCCACCTCCTTCTTGGCCTTCGCGCGGGCGGTAACCGACTCGAGCGCGTCCTCGCTGAAGACGACGCTGGCGGCGCCGACGAGGTCGGCCACACCGCAGTCGTCGGCCGCGAGGACGGTCACGCCGGCGAGGTTGCGGAACGACTTGAAAGCCGCGGACTCGTCCGGCCCGCTCAGCACGAGCAGGACCGAGCCGCCGCGGCGGTCCTCGATCAGCTCGGCCGCCTGCTTGGTCGACGGGGCGTCGAACGCGGCGGCGTCGAGCCCGAACACCGAGCCGCGCTCGGCGTGGACCGACAGCGCGCTGCGCAGCGCGGCGCGACGGGCCTTGCGGTTGACCTTGACCGTGTAGTGGCGCGGGCTCGGCCCGAAGACGGTGCCGCCGCCGGCAAACTGCGGCGCGCGGATCGAGCCCTGGCGCGCGCGGCCGGTGCCCTTCTGCCGCCACGGCTTCGAGCCGCCGCCGCGCGCGAGTGCGCGGTTGCGGGTCGAGTGCGTGCCGCGACGGCGCGCGGCGAGCTCGGCCACGACGACCTCGTGCACGAGCGGGCCGTTGAACGGCGCCCCGAACACGTCGGCGTCGAGCTTGAGCTTCTTGGTCGAGCCCAGGATCGGCGCGTCAGCCATCGGTGCGCACCTCCACGGTCCCACCCTTCGGCCCCGGCACGGAGCCGCGGACGAGCATCAGGTTCTGGTCGGGGATCAGCTCGACGATCGTGAGGCCCTTCTGGGTGACGCGCTTGCCGCCCATGCGGCCCGGGCCTTTGATGCCCTTGAACACGCGCGAGGGCGTCGCCGAAGCGCCGATCGAGCCCGGCGCGCGCACGTTGTGCGAGCCGTGAGACTTCGGACCAGCGTGGAAGTTGTGGCGCTTGATCGTGCCGGCGAAGCCCTTGCCCTTGCCGGTGCCGGCGACCTTCACGACCTGGCCCACCTCGAAGTTCTCGACGGTCACCGTGTCGCCCATCGTGAGCTCGCCGACCTCGTCGCGGAACTCGACGAGCGTGCGCAGCGGCGGCGCGCCGGCCTTCTTGAGGTGCCCGAGCTCCGGCTTGGAGAGCGCCTTCTCGCGCACGGCGCCGAAGCCGAGCTGGACGGCCTCGTAGCCGTCCTGCTCGTGGGTGCGGATCCCGGTCACCGGACAGGGCCCGGCCTCGAGCACGGTGACGCGCTCGACGCGGCCCTCTTCGGTGAAGCGCTGGGTCATCCCCAGCTTCTTGGCAAGGATGGCTGGCATGGGTCTATCCGAAGGCGAGTCGGATCTCGATGTCGACGCCGGCGGGCAGGTGGTCCAGCCGCTGCAGCGAGTCGACGGTCTTGGGGGTGGGCTGGTGGATGTCGATCAGCCGCTTGTGCGTGCGGATCTCGAAGTGCTCCTGAGCGTCCTTGTCCTTGAACGGCGACTTGATCACCGCGTAGACGTTCTTCTCGGTGGGGAGCGGCACCGGTCCGGACACGGTCGCGCCCGTCCGCGTGGCGGTCTCCACGATCTCCTTCGCCGCCGTCTCGATGGCCGACGAGTCGTAGGCCTTGAGGCGGATGCGGATCTTGTTCTGGGCTACTGCGGCCACTGAATCTCTGTTCTGTCCGGTGCTTGGTGTGGGTTGAAGTTGGGCTCTTGCGCGCACTGAGGGCGGGCCCCGGGCGTCGGGGCCCGCCCCCTAGGTCGTATCTGTCGACTTCTGCGCAGGCGGGCTGGGCGCCCGCCGGTACTACTTGACGATCTCGGTAACGACGCCCGAGCCGACCGTGCGGCCGCCCTCGCGGATCGCGAAGCGCAGACCGGCGTCCATGGCGATGGGCTGGATCAGCTCGACTTGCATCTGGACGTTGTCGCCCGGCATGACCATCTCCGTGCCCTCGGGCAGGTTGGCGACGCCGGTCACGTCCGTCGTGCGGAAGTAGAACTGGGGCCGGTACCCGTTGAAGAACGGGGTGTGGCGGCCGCCCTCCTCCTTCTTGAGGACGTACACCTCG
>JBKOYW010000489.1:0-13248 GCA_046744275.1 Actinomycetota bacterium | reverse complement strand
AGGTGATCCTGACCCCGCTCTACCGGATGTACCTGCGCATGCCGCTACCGGGTTGGCTCGCGGACAGCGGTCTCTTCTACGACTCCTTCGTCGGACTGATCGCGATCAACGTCGCCTTCCAGACCGGCTTCTGCGTGTTCGTGCTCTCGAACTACATGAAGACGATCCCGCAGTCGCTCGGCGACGCCGCGCGGGTCGACGGCGCGGGGGTCGTCCGCCAGTTCTTCGGAATCATCATGCCGCTCTGTCGACCTGCGCTGGCCGCGCTCGCGACGCTCCAGTTCACCTGGGTCTACAACGACTTCCTGTGGGCGATCGCGCTGATCCAGTCGGGCGACAAGCGGCCGATCACGTCGGCGCTGGCGAACCTGCAGGGCGTCTTCTTCACCGACAACAACCTGATCGCAGCCGGCGCGATGCTGGCCGCGCTGCCGACGCTGATCGTGTTCGCGGTGCTCCAGCGGCACTTCATCAGCGGCCTGACACTGGGGGCGAGCAAGGGATGAGCGGCATCCGCCTGGAGGACGTCACCAAGCGCTACCCGAACGGCGTCAGAGCGGTCGACGACGTGAGCCTCGACATCAACGACGGCGAGTTCATGGTGCTGGTCGGCCCGTCCGGCTGCGGCAAGACGACGCTCCTGCGCTCGATCGCCGGGCTCGAGGACGTCACGGCCGGCACGATCTGGATCGGCGACACCGACGTGACCGAGAAGACACCGCAGGAGCGCGACATCGCGATGGTCTTCCAGAACTATGCGCTGTACCCGCACATGTCGGTGGCCGACAACCTCGCGTACGGCCTCAAGCTGCGGAAGATGGCGAAGGCCGAGCGCGATGACCGCGTGCGCGACATCGCGATCAAGCTGGGCCTCGACGAGCTGCTCGGCCGTAAGCCGTCGGCGCTGTCGGGCGGCCAGCGCCAGCGCGTCGCGATGGGTCGGGCGATCGTGCGCGAGCCGAAGGCGTTCCTGATGGACGAGCCGCTCTCGAACCTCGACGCCAAGCTCCGCGTCTCGATGCGGGCGGAGCTCGCGCGGCTGCACGAGCGGCTCGGCGTCACCACCGTGTACGTGACGCATGACCAGGTCGAGGCGATGACGCTCGGCCAGCGCGTGGCGGTCATGCGCGACGGCGTGATCCAGCAGGTCGACGCGCCGCAGAACCTCTTCAACCGCCCGCGCAACCTGTTCGTGGCGGCGTTCATCGGCTCGCCGGCCATGAACCTGGTCGAGGCCAGGATCGACGGCGGGCTGATCCGCTTCGCCGGCATCGAGCTGCCGCTGCCCGGCGGCTCGCCGCTGGCCGGCCAGGACCGCAACGTCATCCTCGGCCTGCGGCCGAGCGACTTCGAGCACGGCGCCACCGCCGACCGCGACTGGCCGCGCATCCGCGTCAAGCCCGAGGTGGTCGAGCAGCTCGGCTCCGAGACGCACCTGATCTTCGGCATCGACGCCCCGCCGGTGACCGCCGACGCGGTGCAGGCCGCGACGGAGGCGCACACGGCGGACGAGGGCAAGCTGTTCGCGGAAGAGGAGCGGGCGATGTTCACGGCCCGCATCGACGGCAAGCGCCCGGTCCCGAGCGGCGAGCTCGACCTCGCCGTGGACTTCACGTACCTGCACTGCTTCGACCCGGAGACCGGCGACGCGCTGGCCGTCCGGCGCGAAGCGCAGCCCGTCGCCTGATGGTCCATCTCAGCGCCGGCGGCGTCTCGTTCGTGCTCGACGACGCCGGGCAGGTGCTGCACTGGGGCGCGGCGATCGAGGACGACCCGGCGGCGCTGACCACGCCGCCGCTCCCGCGGGCGTCGTTCGACGTGCCGGTGCCGTTCACGCTCGTCCCCGACCGCGCGGCGGGCTGGCGTGGCCGCCCCGGTCTCGCCGGCCACCAAGGGGGGTCAGACCCCCTTACGGCAACGTTGTCCGAGGGGGGTCAGACCCCCTTGGTTACGCCGGAGTACGAACTAACCGGGTCTGGCGTGCTGCGGCTGCGGCACGTGCTGCGCAACGACGGCGACGAGCCGTACGTGCTGACCGCGCTGGGCTGCGTGCTGCCGGTCCCCGCCGTCGCCGCCGAGGTCCTCGACCTCACCGGGCGCTGGTGCCGCGAACGCATCCCGCAGCGGCGCCCGTTCGACCAGGGCACGTGGCTGCGCCAGACCCGCCACGGCCGGACCGGTCACGACACCCCGCTGCTGCTGGTGGCGGGCACGGCCGGATTCGGCTTCCGGACGGGCGAGGTGTGGGGCGTGCACCTGGGCTGGAGCGGCAACGCGTCCTGGTGGGCGGAGCGAATGCCGGACGGCTCGTCGACGCTCGGCGCCGCCGAGCTGCTCGAGCCCGGCGAGGTGGTGCTCGAGCCGGGCGAGGAGTACGCGACCCCGTGGCTCTACGCCGCCTGGTCGGACCGCGGGCTCGACGGCCTGAGCGCGGCGCTGCACCGCTTCATCCGGTCGCGGCCGAGCCATCCCACCCGCCGCCGGCCGGTCGTGCTCAACACGTGGGAGGCGGTCTACTTCGACCACCGGCTCGACCGCCTGACCGCCCTTGCCGACACCGCCGCCGAGCTGGGCGTCGAGCGGTTCGTGCTCGACGACGGCTGGTTCCGGCACCGGCGCGACGACACCGCCGGCCTCGGCGACTGGTACGTCGACGAGGACGTCTGGCCGCAGGGCCTGCACCCGCTGGTCGACCACGTGCGCGGCCTCGGCATGGAGTTCGGCCTGTGGGTCGAGCCGGAGATGGTCAACCCCGACTCCGACCTCGCCCGCGCCCACCCCGAATGGGTCCTCCCCGGCCCGCCGTGGCGGAACCAGCAGGGACTCAATATCACGATCCCCGAGGCCTACGCGTACATCCTCGAGCGGCTCGACGCGCTGCTGAGCGAGTACGACATCGCGTTCCTCAAGTGGGACCACAACCGCGACCTGGTCGGGCCCGTGCACGCCCAGACGCTGGCCACCTACCGGTTGATCGACGAGCTGCGCGCCCGCCACCCCGACGTCGAGATCGAGAGCTGCTCGTCAGGCGGCGCGCGGGTCGACCTCGGGATCCTCGCCCGCACCGACCGCGTGTGGGCGAGCGACACCAACGACGCGCTCGAGCGCCAGAACATCCAGCGCTGGACGCAGCTGCTGCTCCCTCCCGAGCTCGTCGGCTCGCACGTCGGGCCGCCGCGCGCGCACACCACGGGCCGCACACACGACCTCTCGTTCCGCGCCGCCACCGCGCTGTTCGGCCACTTCGGGATCGAGTGGGACATCGATTCCGCCTCGCCCGAGGAGCAAGAAGAGCTGCGCAAGGCGATCGCGCGCTACAAGCGCTTCCGCGCGCTGCTGCACAGTGGCGAGGTCGTCCGCGCCGACCTCCCCGACCCCGCCTATGCCCTGCACGGCGTGGTCTCCGCGGATCGGTCGGAGGCGCTGTTCTGCTTCGTCGCGCTGGCGACGTCGGCGTACGAGCGGCCCGGCGCCGTGCGCCTTCCGGGCCTCGACCCGGACCGCATCTACCGCGTGGACGACGTCACATTGTCCGGCCGGGCGCTCGCGAAGGTCGGCCTCCAGATGCCGCTGCTGGGGCCGGAGCAGGCGGTGCTCATAGAAGTTTCCCCGGGTTCATGATCCCGGCGGGATCGAAGCGGTCCTTCAAGGCCTGAAGGGCGCCGACGCCGAGCTCCCCCACCTCGGCGCGCATCCAGGGCGCGTGGTCGCGCCCGACGCCGTGGTGGTGCGTGATCGTCCCGCCGGCGGCCACGATCGCGTCGGTCGCGGCGGCCTTCGCGGCGCGCCACTGAGCGGCGGGGTCGCCGTCGCGCCGGGCGAGCACGGTGAAATAGAGCGACACCCCGGTGGGATACAGGTGCGACATGTGGCAGCCGACGAGCCGGCCGGGCAGCGCCGCGCGGACGGCGGCGTGCAGCGCGGCGAGGTTCGACCACGAGGTGGCGGTCTCGAGCGTCTCCACCATCACCCCGCGGTCGAGCAGGTCGTCGCGCAGGTGCGGGCCGTCGAACCGCGAGTGGGCCCACTGCCGCCCGAGCCGCTGAGTCGCGAACCGCGCTCCCGCCCGCCTCAGCACGCGTGTCGCCTCCCGCCGCCGCAGCGCGATCGACTCGGCCGGGCCCTCCCAGCCGCAGATCACGAGGCAACGGCCGCCGATCGTGCGCCGCAGCGGCGCCGGTGCGCCGCCGGCGATCGCGCGGCGGACGAGGCCCCGCGCGCCGGCCAGGGCGAGCGTGTACCGGGTCTCGTCCTCGTCCGAGAGGCGGGCGACGTCCGGCGCCGCGCCCGCCTGCTCGAGCGTGCGGAACGCGTCGGCGCCGGTCTCGAAGTCCGGGACGAGCCAGCCCTCGTAGCGCTGCTGCGCGGGGAGCGGGTGCACGCGAAGCGTGGCGGCGGTGATGACGCCGAAGGCGCCCTCCGAGCCGGCGACGAGCTGGCTCAGGGACGGCCCGGCGGCGCTGGCCGGCACGTCGCGGGTCGACAGCTCACCGAGCGGCGTCGCGCAGCGCACGGCGACGAGGTTGGCGTCGATCCGGCCGCGCCCGGTCGAGGCCTGGCCGGAGGACCGCGTGGCCACGCACCCGCCGACGCTCGCCCACTCGTAGCTCTGCGGCACGTGGCCGATAGTCACCCCGTGGGCGGCGAGCGCCCGGTCGGCCTCCGGCAGCCGCAGCCCGGGCGCCAGTACCACGGTCAGCGAGCGCGCATCGACGGCCACCACCTGGTCCATGCGGGCGAGGTCGAGCGAGATCAGCGCCTCGAACGGCCCGCGCAGCGGCTCCAGCCCGCCCACGACGCTCGTGCCGCCGCCGAACGGCACGACCGCGACGCCGGCCTCCGCGCAGACCTGGAGCACGGCGAGCACCTGCTCCTGGTCGGCGGGCGCCACGACGGCGTCGGGCGCGTCCTCGCAGGCGCCGGCGCGCTGGGCGAGCAGGTCCAGGTACGACTTGCCGCGGCAGCGCAGCACGCGCGCATCGCGGTCGTCGCGGACAGCGCCGGTGATCGCCTCCAGACGGCGCCGCACGGCGGGGTCGAGCGCCGTGTCGCGCAGCCGCACGTCCTCGAGCGCGACCGGGCGGTCGACGACCGCGCCGTCGACGCCGAGCTCGTCGCGCAGGAACGCCGCTGCGTGATCGGGCAGCGACGGTCCCGCCCCCGGCTCTCCCCAGCCCCAGAAGACCTGCTCGCGCCTCACGACCGTGTCGTCGTCCGCGCGAGCCCGTCGAGCGCGCCGTCGAGCTCCCGGCGCGCGGCGCGCCGCATCATGAACCGCCCGAAGCGCGCCATGCCCCTCCCCCGCTGCCGCAGCTCGATCGTCACGCGCGTGCCGTCGCCGTCGGGCTCGAGCCGCGCCTCGACCCGCCGCTCGGCCAGCACCTTCGCGAACGGCGTGCCTTCGAGCTCCTGCACCCACGCCCGCCACTCCCCCGCCTCCTGCCCGTCGAGCCGCCAGTCGGCCCGCACGGCGCGGCCACGGGACGAGCGCAGCACCGCGGTCCAGCCGTTGGCCGTGATCCCCTTCACGCGCTCCACGCGCGGCCACCAGCGGGCGAGCGTGCGCGGGTCCCCGACCACGCGCCACACCGCCTCGGGCGCCGCCGGCAGCGTGCGAGAGCGCGTGACGATCACTCGTCGTAGCTGAGCAGCGCGTGCACGTCGTAGCCCTCGAGCCGGTCGCGCCCGCGCAGGAAGGCGAGCTCGACCAGAAACGCGCAGCCGACGATCCGCGCGCCGGTCCCCTCGATCAGCTCGGCGAGCGCCCGCGCCGTCCCGCCCGTGGCCAGCAGGTCGTCGTGGAGCAGGACGCGCGCGCCGTCCGCCAGCGCGTCGGCGTGCAGCTCGAGCGCGTCGACCCCGTACTCGAGGATGTACTCGGCCGAGATCGTCTCGTGCGGCAGCTTGCCCGGCTTGCGCGCCGGAACGAAGCCCGCGCCCAGCTCCCGGGCGATCGCGGCGCCGAGGATGAACCCGCGCGCCTCGGCGGCGACGACGTAGTCGACATCGAGCGGGCGCGCCCAGTCCGCCAGCTGCCCGACGGCGTCCGACAGCGCCTCGGCGTCGAGCAGCAGCGGCGTGATGTCCTTGAACAGGATCCCGGGCTTCGGGAAGTCCGGGATGTCGCGGATGTGGGCAGCGAGATCGCTCACTTGGCGATCCGCCGCAGATCGCGCACGAGCAGCAGGTGCTTGAGGTGCGACGCGACGGCGGCCAGGTTCTCGAGCGCCTCGATCGCCTCCTTGCGCCGCTCCGGATTGCGCGAGCGCAGCGACGGGGCGAGGATCTGCTGCAGCAGCGCGGCCTCGCGCTCGGCCGAGGTCTTGAACACGCGCAGGTTGCGGCCGGCGACCCCGTAGCGCGCGAGCTCGGTCACCGCGCGGACGATCTCGCGCTCGGTCTCGTCGTAGTACGTGGTGCCGCTGCGCACCTCGCCCTTGACGATCCCGAAGTCCTCCAGCTCCTTCACGAGCCGCGGCTCGGCGCCGGTCTCCTCCACGACGTCGTCGAGCGAGTAGAGCGCGCCGCGGTCACGGATCGAGAACGTGAGGCGGCGCAGCGCGGCGCCGGGGCGGACGGCGTCCGGGGGCGGAGCGGCGGCGGGCGACGCCGACGGCGTCTCATTCTCGGTGCGGCCTGCGGCCAGCTCCTGGCGGATCACCCGCAGCGGCAGGAACTCGTCCCGCTGGAGACGCAGGATCGTGCGCAGGCGCGACACGTCGGACTGCGCGTAGAGCCGGTAGCCGCCCGGCGTGCGCCGCGGCGACAGCAGCTTCTGGTCCTCCAGGTACCGGATCTTGGAGATCGAGATGTCCGGGAACTCCTGGGAGAGCTGCTTGCAGACCGCCCCGATCGTGAGCGACTTGCGCGGGGTCTCGTCGTCGGCCGGCGATGGCAGCGGGGCCTCGGTGAGCGGATCGTCGGTCACGCTCACCGGGCGAGGTAGGTCAGCTTGTACTTGCCGATCTGGAGCTCGTCGCCGTCCTCCAGCCGGTGCGAGTCGATTCGCCGGCGGTTCACGTACGTGCCGTTGAGCGAGCCCGAGTCGTCCAGGTACCAGGCCCCGCCCCGGTGCACGAGCACGGCGTGGTCGCGCGAGACGGTGACGTCGTCGAGGAAGATCTCGGTGTCGGGCGACCGGCCGATCGTCATCCGCTCCCCGTGCAGCGGGAACGACTGCCCCACCCGACCGCCGCCGGAGCGGATGACCAGCGCGCCGCTCTCGGCCGCCACGTCGCCGACGTCGACCGGCCGCAGCTCGCCGGTCTGCTCGTCGATGACGTACGTCGCGGTCGTGACGTCGTCGCGCGGCTCACGGGTACCGACGAACGCCCCGCACTTCGGGCAGTAGTTCGCGCCCTCGGTGAGGACGAAGCCGCATTCCGGGCAGTGGCGCGCCACGCGGCGCTCCTCCGCGTGCTAGATCTCGTCGCCGCTGCCGGACGCGCGGCCGGCGAGGATGTCGGTCAGCCGCTGGACGTCGGCGCCGGAGATGACGTCCTCACCCCCTTCGTGCTTCTTGCGCAGGCGGTTGACGAGCTCCGCGCGCAGGATGTCGATCTTGCCGTGAAGGATCCTGCGGCGGTAGGACACCTCCTGCTCCTCGTCCGTGAGCTGCTGGATGAGGTCCTTGAGCTCCTGGTCGGAGAGGGAGCCGAGATCGGGGAAAGTGTCCATGCGGGCGAGCATAGCAATCATCAACCTGTACTTGAGGGTCGTGATGCGAGCCCATCGCGCACGTACTTCACGGTCGATGCGAGGACGAACGCGAGCCCGACGTACAGCATGATCTCGCCGACCGTCTCGAGCCCTGCCATCGCGAAGAACAGGGCGCCCATCACCGGCCAGACGCCCAGCCGGCCGAGCCAGTTGACCTTGATGTCCGCACCGTGACGAAGTCCCCAGCGGACGAGGCCGAGCATGAACAGCTCGCGTGCGGCGAGCACCGCGAGGGCCCAGCGCGGGAGCAGCTCGAAGTGCCAGCAGACGATGACGCCGGACAGCACGAGCAGGCGGTCGACGAGCGGGTCGAGCAGTGCGCCGAGGCGCGAGTACTGGCCGGTGAGACGCGCCGCGATGCCGTCGAAGTAGTCGCTCCAGCCGACGATGGCGAAGATCAGCACCGCGCGCCAGTCCTGGCCGTCGTCGGACGAGAAGGCGATCGCGAGGAAGACCGGGATGAGCGCGAGGCGGACGTAGCCGATCGCGTTCGGGATCGTCCACGGGTGCAGTGGCTGGCCCTTGAGCGTCTGCGGCGGCGGCGGCCCCGAGCGGTCGAGTCCGCTGAGGCGCCGGAACGTGAGCCGTGCCCTCTCGGCCGCCTCGGCGGCGCTGTCGGCTAGGGGACGCTCCGCCACAGGTCCGCGGCCGCCTGCGCGGCGCCCTCCAGCGGGATCGTGCTCGCCTCCCGCCCGCGCCGAACCTGCGCCTCCACCTCGCCGTTCTCGAGCGTCCGCCGGCCAACGGTAAGGCGTAGCGGCACGCCGAGCAGCTCGGCGTCGGCGAACTTCTCCCCCGGTCCGGCGTCGCGGTCGTCGTAGAGGATCCGCAGGCCGGTCTGGAGCAGCTCGCCGTAGAGCGTCTCGGCGACCGCGCGCTCCTCGCTGTCGGCCTTGCCGAGCCCGATGAGGTGGATGTCGAACGGCGCGATCGAGCGCGGCCACGAGATCCCGTGCTCGTCGGCGAACTGCTCGACGGCGGCGGCCGCGATCCGGGCGGGGCCGATGCCGTACGAGCCCATCCAGATCGGCCGGGCGACGCCGGACTCGTCCAGGTACGTGGCTCCGAGCGGCTCGGAGAATCGGGTGCCGAGCTTGAAGATGTTCCCTACTTCGATCGCGGGCTCGATTCGGATCTCTTGCCCGTTCACGGTGTCGCCCGGCTCGACGCGGCGGACGTCGCCGCGCTTGAACGGGAAGTCGCGGCCGGGCTCGACGCCCTTGAGGTGCGCGTTGTCGCGGTTGGCGCCCGTGATGTAGGCGCCGGGCTCGACCGCATCGTCGAGCAGGATCGGCACATCGATGCCGACCGGGCCGATGTAGCCCGCGGGCCCGATCCGCTCCGCGAACTCGTCCTCGCGCGCCGGGCGGAACGGCGCGCCGAGCGCGTTGGCGAGCTTGATGTCATTGACCCGGTGGTCGCCCCGGACGACGACCATCACAAGCCCGCGGTCGTCCACGAGAACGGGGTACGCCTTGAGCAGGGCGCCCGCCGGGGCGTGCACGGCCTGGGCGACCTCCTGCACGGTGGTCAGGCCGGGCGTGTCGACGATCTCCGGCGCGTCGGCCCCGTCCGGCAGCGCGACCGGCTTCGCCTGCGCGCTGGCGACCTCGACGTTGGCGGCGTAGCCGGGCGCGAGCGCGACGTTGTTCTCGCCGGCCGGGGAGGGCGCCATGTACTCGTGGGCGCCGACGCCGCCCATCATCCCGACGTCCGCCTCGACCCGGTACCACTCGAGCCCGACGCGGTCGAAGATCCGGTCGTACGCCTCGCGGTACCGCTCGTAGTGGGCGTCGAGCCCCTCGCGGTCGCGGTCGAAGGTGTACGCGTCCTTCATGATGAACTCGCGGGTCCTCAGCACGCCTGCTCTTGGCCGGGGCTCGTCCCGCCCCTTCGTCTGGAAGTGGTAGAGCGAGAACGGGAGGTCGCGGTAGGAGCGCACGGCGGGCGCCACGTGGGTCGTGACGACCTCCTCGTGGGTCATGGCCAGGACGAGGTCCGCTCCGCGGCGGTCCTTGAGCTTGAACAGCTCCTCGATGCCGTAGCGGCCGCTGCGCTGCCACAGCTCGGCCGGGTTGATGACCGGCATCAGCATCTCCTGTGCGCCGATCGCGTCGAGCTCCTCGCGGACGATCTGCTCGGCGGCCCGGTGCACGCGCCAGCCGGCGGGCAGCCACGTCCACAGCCCGGTGCCGAGCTGGCGGGCGAGGCCGGCACGGACCATCAGCTTGTGCGAGGTCGCCTCGGCGTCGGCGGGCGCCTGCTTCTCCGTGGGCAGGAAGTACGTCGAGAGGCGGGTCACGAGTGGGAGAGCCTAGTGTGTCGCGGTCTATGGACGGGGTCATTCGCCTCGAGCGGACCGGTCGGCAGGTGATTTCCGGGGTCGCCGAGTTCGACGGGTTCGTGAAGCTACGCCCGGACGGCGAGCGGTACTTCGGCTGCGGCGAGCGGACGGCGGGGCTCGAGAAGACCGGGACCCGGCAGGTGTTCTGGAACGTCGATCCGCCGCAGGGGCACACGGCGTCGTTCAACAACCTCTACACGTCGATCCCGTTCGTGCTGTGCCTGCACGAGGGCCGGGCGCACGGCGTGTTCTACGACCACCCGGGGCGGCTCGAGCTCGATCTGGCCAAGGCGGACCCGTCGCGGGTCGTGGTCCAGGCGGCCGACGACCTCGCCGTCCACGTGATCCTCGGGCCGACGCCGGCCGAGGTGCTGGAGCGCTACACGGCGCTGACGGGCCGGACGCCGATGCCGCCGCTGTGGGCGCTGGGAAACCAGCAGTCGCGGTGGTCGTACATGAACGCCAACGAGATGCGCTCGGTGGCGGCGGGGTTCCGTTCGCGTGGCATCCCGTGCGATGTGCTGTACCTCGACATCGACCACATGGACGGCTATCGCGTCTTCACGTGGGACCGGGAGCGGTTCCCGGACCCGGCGGGGCTGATCGCCGAGCTGCGCGCTGACGGCTTCCGGGTCGTGACGATCACCGATCCGGGCGTGAAGGTCGACGAGTCGTATCCCCTGTATGTGGAGGGGCGGGATCGCGGGTTCTTCTGCCTGACGCGCGACGGCGACGAGTTCCAGAACGTGGTGTGGCCGGGCCGCTGCGCGTTCCCGGACTTCACCCATCCCGCCGTGAGGGAGTGGTGGGGGTCGTGGCATCGCGGGTTGGTCGACGCCGGCGTGGCGGGCGTGTGGTGCGACATGAACGAGCCCGCGCTGTTCGTGCCGTGGCACGCGACGATGCCCGAGGACGTCGTGCATCCGGGCGGCGGCCGGGCTCGGCTGCACTCGGAGGTCCACAACGCGTACGGGTCGCTGATGGCGGAGGCGGCTCGCTCCGGGTTGTCGCGTCTGCGGCCGGACGCGCGGCCGTTCGTGATCTCACGCGCGGGCTACGCCGGGCTGCAGCGGCACGCGCTGCAGTGGACGGGCGACAACTCGTCCTGGTGGGAGCACCTGTGGATGAGCATGCCGCAGCTGCAGAACCTCGGGCTGTCGGGGATCGCGTGGGCGGGCGTCGACGTCGGCGGCTTCTTCGACGACTGCGACGGCGAGCTCCTGGCCCGCTGGACGGAGTTCGGCGCGTTCCAGCCGTTCTGCCGGAACCACAGCGCCATGGACACCGCGCGGCAGGAGCCGTGGGCGTTCGGCGAGCCGTGGGAGAGCGTGTGCCGGGACATGCTGGGGCTGCGGATGCAGTTGCTGCCGTACCTCTACACGCTGTTCGAGGAGTGCCACCACACGGGGGCGCCGGTGCTGCGGCCGCTGCTGTTCTCGTATCCCGACGATCCGACGACGTACACCGCGGACGACGAGTTCATGGTCGGCGATGCGCTGTTGGTGGCGCCGATCACGCGGCCGGGGATCGAGCACCGCCACGTGTACCTGCCGGCGGGGGCGTGGGCTCACTGGTGGACCGGCGAACCGTTCTCCGGCCCCGCCCACATCCTCGCCCACGCGCCGCTGGGGCAGCCCGCGATCTACGCGCGCTGCAACACCCCGATCGCGATGTGGCCCGTGCTACAGCACACGGGTGAGGTCCCCGACTCCCTTACCTGGAAGGTGTTCGTCGGGCCCGGCTCGGGCTCGGGCTCGCTGTATGAGGACGCAGGCGATGGGTACGGGCCGTTCTGTTCTCGAACTGCGCATGTAGAGAGGGGTGAGGGTGGGGTCGTGCGGTTCTCGCTGTCGGCGCGCTCCGGCGATTTCGTGCCGCCGCCGCGGCGCGTGTTCGTCGACCTCTCCGGCGAGCGTGTCGAGGTCGAGGAGACCGGGGAAGCCTTGGTGATAGAACGCCCAGTGACGAACGACGACTGACAGGAGCTCCTACATGGCTTTCGAGGTTCCCCCGCTCCCCTACGCGTACGACGCACTCGAGCCTCATATCGACGAGGCGACCATGCGCCTGCATCACGACAAGCACCATCAGGCGTACGTGGACAAGGCCAACGCCGCGCTCGACGGCACCGAGTGGGACGGCAAGCCGGTCGAGGACGTGCTCAAGAGCCTCGACTCGCTGCCGGCCGACAAGCAGAAGGCGGTCCGCAACAACGGCGGCGGCCACTACAACCACTCGCTGTTCTGGGAGTGGATGAGCCCGGACGGCGGCGGCTCGCCCTCCGGCGGGCTCGCGGAGGCGATCGAGAGCGCCTTCGGCTCGTTCGACGACTTCAAGGCGAAGCTCAAGGAGACGGGCGTCAACCAGTTCGGCTCCGGCTGGGCCTGGCTCGTCCACGACGGCTCCGGCCTTGCGGTGGTCGGCACGGCCAACCAGGACAACCCGATCTCGAGCGGCCAGACGCCGCTCCTCGGCGTCGACGTCTGGGAGCACGCCTACTACCTCAAGTACCAGAACAAGCGCCCGGACTACATCGACGCGTGGTGGAACGTGGTCGACTGGGGCAAGGTCGGGGCGGCGTACGACGCCGTCGCCTGACCGCTCTTTGCGCCGCTCCGCCCGGACTCTGTTGCGTGAGTGTGCCGCCTTTGAATGAACTGCGGCATTGAGGGAGTGGGTCCGGGCGGCGCGGTGGGATCCTCGCGGGCGCGATGGCCCGCGACGGTGCATTTCTCCCCAATTCTTCGGCCGGCTCCGCTGGTTGGGGGGAAACGCACCGTATAGGTGCTGAACTCCCCAACCCGTCGTCGGCCGGCGCCGATTTGGTGGGAAATGCACCGCCTGACCGGGCGATCGTGGCGCTCGCGGCCCGCCAGCACGGGATCGTCACGACCGCGCAGCTCCTCAATGCTGGGGTTGGTCGGCGGGCGATCGCGCGCCGCGTGGCGCGCGGGTGGCTCGTGCCGTGGTACCGCGGCGTCTATCAGGTAGGTCCCGTGAGCAGTCAGTGGGGGCGTGAGATGGCGGGGGTGCTCGCATGCGGAGACGGCGCGGCGCTCAGCCACCACTCGGCAGCCGCGATCTGGGGCCTTCGCCCACGACATCACGGCGAGGTGCACGTGACCGTCGCCGGCCGCGATTCGAGGTCGCGCCCGGGCCTCCGAGTCCACCGCACCCTCTCCCTC
>JBKOYW010000328.1:0-4377 GCA_046744275.1 Actinomycetota bacterium | reverse complement strand
GCTCGCGCCCTCCATCGCCAGCCCGGCCAGCCGCTCGATCACCGCGTCGGCGAGACCGCTGGCGGCCTCGCGGCGCGCGGCCCGCAGCGCCTCCGCCCGCTCGGTGAGCTCGGCCTGTGCCTCGGCCAGCCGCTCCTCGCCCGCCTCCAGCGCCTCCTCGGCGCCGGCGAGCTCGTCGCGCCGCCGTCGGCACTCCTCGGCGTGGACGAGCACGGCCGCGATCGTGCCGCCGTGCTTGCGCTTCAGCCGGTCGAGCAGCGTGAGGCGCTCCTCGACCTCGTCGAGCCGGCCGGGTGGGGCCTCGATGCCCTCGCCGTAGCGCCGCAGCTCGCCCGCCACGTCGTCCGCCTCGACGGCGAGCGCCTGTGCCCGGTCGGCCAGTGCGTCGAGCGCCGGATCGACGCCGCGGGTGGCATCGAGCGCGTGTGCGGCGGTGGCGAGCGCCGCGGCGGCGCCCGACGACCCGCCGCCGTAGGCGCCCGCCGCGCCCGACGAGGCGCCGCCGTAGCCGTCGGAGCCCGCGGAGTCGTCGCCCGTCAGAGCTGCGACGGCGCCGCCGGCCGCGCCCATGAGCGCCGCCAGGTGGCGCAGCCGCTCGCGCTCCGCCAGCAGCGACTGCTCCTCCGCCTCGCTCGGTTCCGCGCGGTCGATCTCCTCGAGCTCCCACTCCAGGAGGTCCAGCTCGCGGTCGCGCGCGCCCGCCCGGGCACGCAGCGTCTCCAGCTCCTCGCGCAGCGACCGCTCGCGAGCGTAGGCGGCCGCGAACGCTTCTCGGCGCGAGGCCTGCTCCGGGCCGCAGAAGCCGTCGAGGATCTCGAGCTGCGCCGAGGCGAGCGTGAGCCGGCGGTGCTCGTGCTGGCCGTAGAACGAGAGCAATGCGCCGCCGATCTCGGCGAGCTCGGCCGCCGTCGCGCTGCGGCCGCCGAGGTAGGCGCGCGTGCGCCCCTCGGCGCTCACGCGGCGGGCCAGCACCAGCTCGTCCGCCTCCTCGGGCAGCCGGTCCGCCAGCGCCTCGCGCAGCGCGGCGGGCAGGGCGAACACGCCCTCAACGTAAGCCTCCGACGCGCCCGGGCGCACGATGCCCGCGCGTGGCTTGCCGCCCAGCAGCAGGTCGATCGCATGGGCGAGCACGGTCTTGCCCGCCCCGGTCTCGCCGGTCAGCACGTTCAGGCCCGGCGCGAGGCCCAGCTCGGCCCGCTCGATCAGCAGGAGGTTCTCGACGCGCAGCTCGTGCAGCACGCCGCAGGGTGTATCAGCGCCGCCCGACGGAGCCCGCGGCAAACCGCAGATTCGTCGCGGTTCCGGGTGCGATTCGGCGCGGGCCGTTGCGGAATCGTGACGGGCGCGGCCGCAGGCAACGAGATCCGGACGGGAGCGCCCCTAGCGCGCCAGGCGGCCGAATCGCTCGCGCAGCCGGTGGTAGAAGCTCGCACCCGGCAACTGGGCGAGCGTCCCGTGGGTCTGCGCGAACTCGATGTGCAGGTCCTCGCCCGGCGGCAGCTCGCACGTCGGGCGGCCGTCGACGTGCACCTCGACCGGCTCCTCGCGTGACGCGTTGTTGATCGTCAGCAGGTCCCCCGGCGCGACCACCAGCGCCCGCGCGGTCAGCGAATGCGGCGCCACGAACGACACCACATAGCCCTCCACGCCCCACGCCATGACCGGCCCGCCGTTGGCGAGGTTGTAGCCGGTCGAGCCCTGCGGCGTGGCCACCACCAGCCCGTCGCACCGCACGCGGCCGATCTCCTCCCCCGCGAGCCCGTACGCGAGGTCGGCCACGCGGTGGCCCGGCTTGCGGTGGATGGAGATGTCGTTCATCGCCATCCAGCTGCCCTCCGGGCGGCCGACCGCGATCGTCGGCAGCTCCAACGTCTCGAACTCGCCCGAGAACGCCCGGTCGAACTGGTGCGCGAGCCCGTCCGGATCCACCGTCGCCAGGAAGCCGACCTCGCCGAAGTTGACCGCGAACACGGGCACGCCGGTGCCGGCGTAGTGGCGCAGGGCGGTGAGGATCGTGCCGTCGCCGCCCATCACGACGCACAGCTCGACGTCGTCGATCCGCTCGGAGCCGAGCTCGAGGCCCTCGCCCGGCGTCAGCCCGTGCTTGCTCGTCTCGTTCTCGTCGAATCGCAGCACCACGCCGGCGCGGCGGGCGGCGGCGATGACCTCGCGCATCGCGGGCGCTGTCTCGGACACCCGCCGGTGGGTGAACACGGACGCCGCCTTCACGCGTCGACCTCCTCCATCGCTCCCGCGGGCGCCTCCTCGCGGGCGCCGTCCCCCAGCCACACGAACGTCTCCCGGTTGCCGGCCGGGCCGGGCAGGCCCGAGGAGGCGTAGCCCAGCACCGAGGCGCCGGTCTCCCGCGCAGCCGAGGCCACCGAGGCGATCGCCTCGCGCCGCAGCGCAGGATCGCGCACGACCCCGCCCTTTCCGACGCGCCCCCGCCCAAGCTCGAACTGCGGCTTCACCATGGCCAGGCAGTCGAACCGCGGAGCAGCGCAGGCGAGCACCGCCGGCAGGACCTTGGTCAGCGAGATGAAGGAGACGTCGATCACGATCAGGTCCGGCGCGTAGGGCAGCATGCCCGGCTCGACCGCACGGGCATTCACACGCTCGACGACCGTCACCCGCTCGTCCACGCGCAGCCGCCAGTCCAGCTCGCCGTAGGCCACGTCGAGCGCCACGACGTGCGCAGCGCCCCGCTGCAGCAGGCAGTCGGTGAAGCCGCCGGTGGAGGCGCCGACGTCGAGCGCGCGCCGCCCGGACACGTCGATCGCCAGTGCATCGAGCGCATTGGCGAGCTTGACCCCACCGCGCGAGACATACGGCGGCGGCGCGTCGACCGCGAGCTCGACGTCGGCGGCCACGAGCTGCCCCGGCTTCGCAGCCCGGGCGCGCCCCGGCCCGACGTGCACCTGCCCGGCCAGCACCGCCGCGGCCGCACGCGTGCGGGACGCGAACAGGCCGCGCTCCGTGAGCAGGCTGTCGAGGCGGACGCGGGCCACGGCGGCAACAAGGTAACGGCAGTGACCCAATTCACAGAGCGCAGGCGGTCTCGGCGGGACGATGTCCGTGCGATGCCCCGACGTCTCACACTCACCGAACACGGCGTGATCGAGCTGCTCGGCGGCCTGTTGCTGATCGGCCTGCCGCTGGTGCTCGGGCTCGGCCCGGTCGCGCTCATGGCGGGCGTCGGCGCGGGCTCCCTGGTCGCCGGCCTCGGGCTTTCCGACGGTCTTCCGATCTCCACCCACATGGCGGCGGACTTCGCCCTCGCCATCGGGCTGCTGGCCGCCGCGGTGATCTTCTCCGGCGCCGGCGAGCCGATCGCGGCGACCCTGCTCGCGTGCGCGGCGGCCGCCGAGCTCGCACTCACGATCACGACCCGCTGGGTTCGAAGGTAACCATCCTGCTACCGTCGGGCGCATGTCGCTCCAGGCGCTGCCCGGCGACCCGTTCGACGCGCTCGGCGACCCGCATCGCCGGGCGATCGTCGAGCTGCTCGGAGAGGGCGACCGCTCCGTTCGCGAGCTGGCCGACGCGCTGCCGATCAGCCGCCCCGCGGTCTCCCGCCATCTGCGGCTGCTGAAGCAGGCGGGGCTGGTCGTCGACCGCGCCGAGGGCACGCGGCGGCTGTACCGGCTCCACGACGAAGGGATCGAGGCCGTCCGTGCCTACCTCGAGCAGGTCTGGGGCGAGGCCGCGACCCGCTTCCGGATGGTCGCCGACAACTGATGGAGCCGCTGCGGCTCCAGTTCACCGTCGCGTGCCCGGCGGAGCGCGCGTTCGCGCTGTGGGCGGAGGAGACCACGCGCTGGTGGCCGCACGGGCACTCGGTGTCCGGCGCGCCGGGGCTCACGGTCACGTTCGAGCCGCGCGCCGGCGGGCGGATCTTCGAGCGCACGCCCGACGGCGCCGAGCACGACTGGGGAGGTGCTCGCCTGGGAAGCCGCCGCACCGCCTCGTCTACCTCTGGCACCTGCGGTTCGACCGCAGCGACGCGACCGAGGTCGAGGTGACGTTCACGACGAGGGCACAGCGGTCGCGATCGAGCACCGCGGCTGGGAGCGCCTGGGCGCCGTTGCCGAGGAGCGGCGCGAGCGCAACCGGCGCGGCTCGGCCGGCGTCGTCGACCGTTACGTGGCGGCGGCGTCAGACGAGTGAGCCGCGCGGGTCGAGTACGGCCGCCTCGATCCGCTCGGCGATCCGCTCGGCCGTGTAGCCGACCTCCTCGTGGAGGAGCTTCGGCGCGCCGTGGGTGACGTAGCGGTCGGGCAGGCCGATGCGCAGGATCCGCGTGCGCGCGGCCGGGCCCTCGGAGAGCGCCTCCCACACCGCGGTGCCGAAGCCGCCCTGCAGCACGCCCTCCTCGAG
>JBKOYW010000454.1:0-10455 GCA_046744275.1 Actinomycetota bacterium | reverse complement strand
CAACATGATCACGCCTTCTGGGGCGCTGGCCGTCTGTCCGGCGTCAGCCGCGCAACGTCCGTTCGCGGCTACTTGACCAAAACTTGACCACAGCGCGTTTTCGGGACTTTTCGTCGCCAAATCAGAGAACAAAAGGCCCGCGTTTGCGGGCCTTTTCTTTGTGGAGCTAGCCGGACTCGAACCGGCGACCTCCTGGGTGCGATCCAGGCGCTCTCCCAACTGAGCTATAGCCCCGAGGCGGGCAGGGATTGCGGCCCGCGCCGTGAACGAGCGATTGTAGCTGCCACGATGTAGCGCGCGGCGCGGACGCCGCAGAGCCGACGATGAGCTTCCTCCAGCTCCGAACCCCGAGCTTCCGGAGTCGCCTCCGGCTCTTCTTCGTGGTCATCGTCGTGATCCCGATGATCACGATGGCGGTCGTTCTGTTCCAGCTCATCGTGGCTTCGGAACGCAGCCAGACCGATGCCCGGCTGTCGGAGGCGCAGACCGTCGCGCAGCAGGTGCTGCGGGAGGAGGAAGCGGCGGCCGGCGAGGCCGCGCGGGAGATCGGGGGCGATCAGGGCCTCGCCGACGCCCGCGCGGCGGGCGACGAACGCGAGATCCAGCGCCGGCTCGACGTGCTGGCCGCTGACACGGAGGCGCGCTACGTCGACCTGCGCCTGGACGCGCTGGGCGACTTCCAGGCCGGCGAGCAGCCGGCCGTGGCGCCCGCCCAGCGCCGCCTGGTCGACCAGCAGGATCGTCCGACCGGCCGCCTGACCGTGGCGATGGTCGGGCCCGAACAGTACGCAGAGCGCATCTCCAGCCTCACGGGCGCCGGTGTCGTGGTCGAGCAGGGCGGTGAGCGGCTGGTCGCCACGCAGACCGACGCGCCGAGCGACATCCCCGACGAGGGCGCCGTGGAAGTCTCCGGCACCGACTACCGCGTCACCGCCTTCCCGGGGCCTGCGGTTGGCGACGACGTCGAGGTGAAGCTGCTCCTGCCGAAGGGGGACACCGCCGACCCCCTCGACCCCGCCTCGCTGTTCGCTGCCGCCGCCTTCATCGGTTTCCTCGTCCTCGCGTTCATCTTCGCCGTCGCGGTCTCACGCCGGCTGCAGTCGGAGATCCAGCGGCTGCTGGTTGCGGCGCAGCGGCTCGGCAGCGGCGACTTCTCGGTCACCGTCCCCGCCGAGGGCAACGACGAGTTCGGCGCGCTCGGCAAGGAGTTCAACTCGATGGCCCGCCAGCTCGAGGCGCGGCTGGAGGACCTCCAGCGCGAGCGCGCGCGGCTGCAGGAGGCGATCCGCCGCGTCGGCGAGTCGTTCGCCGCCGGCCTCGATCGTGTCGGGCTGCTCGAGATCGTGGTCCAGACGGCGGTCGACGGCATCGGCGCCTCCGCCGGGCGAGCGACCATGCGCGGCTCAAACGACCGCCTGCAGGAGGTCGCCCGCGCGGGCGAGCCGGAGGCGTTCCAGCGAGCGCTGCACGCCGCCGAGGCGGCGGTGATCGACGCCGGGCAGATCGCCGAGATCCAGGTCGGCGGCGCCAGCGCGCTCGCCGCCCCGCTCGGCGCCACCGAGGACGGCGACCAGGTGATCGGCATCGTGTCGGTCGCGCGCGGCGACCGCGCGTTCACGCACGGCGAGCGCGAGCTGTTCGCCTACCTGACCAACCAGGCGTCGGTCTCGGTCGAGAACGTCGACCTGCACGAGACGGTGCAGCGCCAGGCGGTCACCGACGAGCTGACCGGCCTCTTCAACCACCGCCGCTTCCAGGAGGTCATGACGGCGGAGGTCGAGCGCGCCCGCCGCTACGGCCACGAGCTCGGCCTGATCATGCTCGACATCGACAACTTCAAGCAGGTCAACGACACCTACGGCCACCTGCAGGGCGACATGGTGCTCGGCGAGGTCGCGCGCGTCCTGCGCCAGTCCTCGCGTGAGATCGACGAGCCGGCCCGCTACGGCGGCGAGGAGATGGCGGTCGCGCTACCCCAGACCGACCTCGAGGGCGCCTACCAGTTCGCCGAGCGTGTCCGCCGGCGGATCGAGGCGCTCGAGCTCCCGCTGCTCAACACCGACGGCATCCTGAGGGTCACCGCGTCGTTCGGCGTCGCCTCGCTGGCCAGCGCCGGGACGGCCGACAAGGACGCGCTGGTGGCGGCCGCGGACGGCGCGCTGTACGAGGCGAAGCGGTCCGGCAAGAACCGCACGGTGCGCGCGTCCGCGGGGTCCCGTCGCCGCCGCGACGTTCACGGGGTCGCGTCGGCGGAGTAGCCTGTTAGGCGACGGCATGGGACTGCTCGACGACGCCATCCGCGAGCATCTGGAGCTCAAACGGCAGCACGGCGCCGATCCCAGCGAGGTCGAGCGCCAGGAGCGCGAGGCGCTGGGCGCGCGGCGCCAGGCCGAGTTCGCGGCGACGCCAGACGAGGGCGCGGGCGAGCCTGCGCCGGCGCGTACCGAGGAGCCGGCGGCCGTGGCCGAGGAGCCCGTCGTCGAGGCCGAGGAGCGGGTCGTCGAGGCCGAGGAGCCCGTCGTCGAGGCCGAGGAGCCGGTTGCCGAGGCGTCCGAGCCGGTCGACGCGGGCGAGGAGCGCGAGCCGTTCGACATCGAGGCGCTCGACGCGTCCGCGGACGAGGTCCCGCCGCAGGAGCCCGAGCTCCCGGCGCCCGGCGAGGCCGCCGGCGCGCCCGGCTACGACGAGGACCCGTGGCTCGAGGAGGAGCGCGACGAGGTCCCGGCCGGCGAGTCGCTCGACCGTCCGCGCGACGCCGCCGAGGAGCCCGGCGAGGACGTGCTGGAGGACACGCCGGACTTTCTGCAGGAGACGCCGGAGCACGACCGGCTCTGGTTCGAGCAGCGCCCGCCGCGCGACTTCGACTGGGACAAGTAGCCCGCCGGATATCCGTCCGGCGGTCCTTCGGAGGCCTTGAGAGCCGCGCCCGCGCGGCCGATGCACCAGGCGAGGCCGCCCTTGCTGCGGCGGTCCGCCTCGTCACTCCCGACAGAGGCGCCGGAGCAATGGGCGGGTCTGTTCTCCTGCCCCGGAGCGGACTCCGCCCTCCGGCCGGCTCGCTCGACACGGGCCGCGCGGTTGCCGCCGCGCGGCCCGGAGCCGAGGCTCAGAAGAGGGTGCGCACCACGGGGAGGCCGAGATCGTACGGCGCGCCGGGCCTGACGCTCCGGCGCGGCTGAAGCCGCGCCGGAACGAACTGGGTTAGGCGCTGACCCGCGCGCGCCGCGGACGCACGTAGACGAGCGCGGCGCCGAACATCAGCGCGAGGCCGGCGGCCGGCAGGATGTAGACCAGCGGCGAGGTGCCGTCGTCGGCGCTGACCGCGGGCTTCGCGGGCGCAGGGGTGGGCGCCGGCACGTCCGGAGTGACGTACGTCGGGAACACCGGGGGAAGCGGCTCCCACTTGGGTGCGGTCGGCACGCCTTGGGCGTCCGCCCCGCGGAGGTTCTGCTTCGGGGCGTCGTCCGACACGGTGCCGGCGAGGCTCGACGTCCGGATCGCCGGGTCGTCGATCGGGCGCGCGTTCGCCGCCGGGACGGCGAGTACGAGGCCGATGGCGACGGTGGCCGCCGCCATACGGGTGAACTGGGACATGCGGGCTCCTTGGGAGGATGGTTAGGCCCTTCTGACTCCCAAGAGCGCCGCGGAATCCCGCGTGATACATCCTCTTTCAGGCGGCGACGGCGGCGCGCGCTGCGCCGCTGAGCACAGGAGCGCGCGTGGTGGCGAGCTGCTCGAGCAGGTCGACCGCGTGGTCCGCGCCGCCGTAGCGGCGCATCTCCGCGTGCATGGCCGCGGCGCGCGCCGCGTGCTCGGGCTCGGCCAGCAGCCGCCGCACCGCCTCCCGCAGCTGCAGGCGGCCGGGGCGCTGGGTGCGCATGCCGACGCCGACGCCGCTCCAGTTCACGCGCGCCACCAGCTCCGGCTTCTCCTCGCTGTCGCCGGCGACGACGAGCGGCACGCCGTGCGCGAGCGCGAAGTGCAGTCCGCCGTAGCCGCCGTTGGTGATCAGGGCCGCGACGTGTGGCATCAGCGCCCCGAACGGCACGAAGCGCTCGACGCGGGCGTTCGGCGCCGGCGCGGGCAGATCGGCGGGATCCGGCCCGCCGGTGACGGCGATCACCTGGACCGGCTCGTCGCGCAGCGCGTCGAGCGCCGGCAGCAGCAGGTCGGTCGGGTCGGTGGCGACCGTGCCCTGGGTCACGAGCACGACCGGCCGCGGGTCGGCGAGCATCTCGTCCCACCACGCGGGCAGAGTGAAGTCCGCGGGAACGGGCGGCAGCAGCGGGCCGACGAAGTGCACCTGCGACGCGAGGTCGCTGCGCGGGTATTCGAACGACGGCACGGTCGGCTGGAGGTACAGGTACGGGGAGAGCGTCTCGTCGAACAGCCCGCCCTCGGCCCCCTCCATGCCGAGCTGGGCGCGCATGGCGTCGTAGCGGCGGTCGAGCGAGCGGTAGAGCGTCTGGTAGATCGCCGCGTTGAGCGCGCGGTTGCGCAGGCGGCCGAGGCGCGACGCCATGGGCTTCAGGCCGAGCCCGAACGGCGCGCTGTCGACGCTGCGCATCGCGAACGCACTGATGTTGCAGGTCGCCCACGGGATCCCGTGGCGCTGCTCGATCACCCTCGCGGCCGCCGCCATGCCAGGCTCGGCGACGATGACGTCGGGCCGCACCTCGTCGAGCATCGCCTCCAGGTCGGCGACCTGGCCAGGCACCGCGGCGATGAACACCTCGCGCACGTCGAACTTGAACTTGGCGATCCCCTTCAGCTTCGCGCGCTCCGGGAACTCGGCGTCCAGCTGGCTGACGTCGCGGTCAGGCGCATGGACGTGCGGGTAGAACGTCGCGCCGGTCGCCTCCACCTGCTGGAGGTACTCGTCGCCCGTGGACCACGCGATCGAGTGGCCGCGGGCGGTGAGCTCGAACGCGAGCGGGACGAGCGGCCCGACGTGGCCGGCGGCGGGCATCGTGGCGAAGAGGAAGCGCGTCATGGCGTGAAGCCTCGCCGACGCGGCCGGCGCCTGCATCGGGGAAACCCCTGGTTTATGGAGGCGAGGGGAATCGAACCCCTACTTCAGCCTTGCAAAGGCCGCGTGCTCCCATTACCACTACGCCCCCAGCGCCTCCAGACACTTTAGGGGGAGGCGCCGCCGCCCCGGGGGTCGGGGGCGGCGGCGTGGGGGTGAGGGGGTCCGTTCTTGGGCGGCTTGCGCAGCTGGCCGCGCACGGCGCCGCCCGGGTAGTCCGTCGTGTGGACGTTCACGTAGAAGCGCCGCGGCTTGTCGAGCATCTCGCTGATCAGGCGCTTCTTGACGTTCTTGGCGCAGCCCGTGAAGCGTTCGCCGGACTTCGGGGCGCCGATCAGCTCGACCTCGATTCCGCCGGCCACGCCCTTGGCGCCACGGTGGATGTGCGCGGCCTGAACGTCGTCGATGTTGCTGACGCGGATCGTGAAGCAGACCTTCTTCTTCGCGCGGTCGAGGCGCAGCTTGGCGGTACCGGTCCCGTCGGGGTCGCCTCCGGGAGCAGTCTCCTGGCTGCCGCTGAGATTCGCCTCGAGCCGCTTGACGGCGGCGCTCGCCGGCGCGGCAAGGACGAGCATGGCGGCCAGTACGACGATGGCCGGCAGCGATCGCATGGGACCTCCTCCAGTGGTCGACGCTGGTGTTAACGCGCGGCGGGCGCGAGCGGTTCGACGCGGCGCTTGGCGGCGTACAGCGCGGCGTCGGCCGCGCGGGCGAGCTCCTCGAGCGTGTGCCCGTCCGGCCCGTAGACCGCGGTGCCGATCGAGATCGGGACGGCGGAGCGCGCCGCGAGCCGCTCGGCCGTCGCGCGTGCGTCCTCGGCGCCCGTGGCCGGCAGCAGGACGGCGAACTCGTCGCCGCCGATCCGCGCGACGGTGTCGATCTCACGCAGCTCGCCGGCCAGGACCCTCGCCAGGGCCACGAGCGCGGTGTCGCCGGCTGCGTGCCCGTCGCGGTCGTTGATCTGCTTGAAGCGGTCCACGTCGATCGAGAGCGCGGCGAACGGCTCGCCGCTCCGGCGCGCCCTCGCGAGCTCCCGCGCGCAGCGTCGCTCGAACGCACGCCGGTTCAGCAGGCCGGTCAGCGGATCGGTCGACGCGGCCAGGTGCAGCTCCGCGAGCAGCCGCTCGATCCGCTCGCTCAGCAGCCGCACGACGACCGCCGAGCCGCACGCGAGGCCGACGGTCGTGAGCCACCGACTCGTCGCGATCGGGCCCGGATCGATCGCGATCAGCGTCACGGAGTACGCCGCCGCGATGAGCGCGACCTGAACGGCCGTCGCCACCCGGCCGAGGAAGTAGGCCGCGTAGAGCGTGACCCAGAGGTAGTACATCTCGTCGCCGCCGGCCGCCCCGCCGTTCCGTTCGCCGTTGAACAGCAGGCCCAACGACACGAGGAGCGTCCCGCACGCGGGCCAGACGTGGAACGTCCACGGCGGCAGCCGCTCGCCGCCGGCCAGCAGCATCGTCATGACGACCATGGCGCCGGTCGCCACGAAAACGAGGCCCCCGGTGTCGAGCTGCGGCTGATGCGGGAGGACGATGCTGAGCAGGGTCACGACGCCGGCCGCGCCGAACAGCGCCGCGGCGGTCCGTGCCATCTGGCGGCGTCGGATCCTCTCGTTCATCACCCCTTGTTCATCGGCAGCTGCGCGCTGCGGGCGGAGCGCCTCGTCACCACGGCAACCGTCGCCGCGTGGATGTCGACCGTGTCCCGCACGTCCTCCGCGTAGCCGCCGGCCAGCACCACGCACACCGCGGCACCGGCATCGAGCAGCCGGTCGAGCACCAGCTCGTCACGCGTGCGGAGCCCCGCCTTCGTCAGCGCGAGGCGCCCGAGCCGGTCCCCCTCCCACGGATCGGCGCCGGCGAGGTAGAACGCGAGCTCGGCCCTCGCGCGCGGCACGGCGTGGTCGAGCGCGCCGGCCAGCGCCTCGAGGTACCCGTCGTCGCCGGTGCCGCTCGCGAGGTCGATGTCGAGATCGGAGTCGATCCGCTGGAACGGGTAGTTGCGCGCGCCGTGGAGGGAGAGCGTGAAGCAGTCCGGGTCGCCGGCGAGCAGGTCCGCCGTGCCGTCGCCCTGGTGGACGTCGCAGTCGACGACGAGCGCACGCCGCACGCCGTTCTCGTCCCGCATGCGCCCGACCGCGACCGCGACGTCGTTGAACAGGCAGTAGCCGCGCGCGAAGGCGCGGCCGGCGTGGTGCGTGCCGCCGCCGAGGTTCATGCCGAGCCCGCTCTCGAGCGCGAGTCGCGCGGCGGCGACCGTCCCGCCGACCGAGCGCCGGCCGCGCTCCACCAGCTCGGGCGACCACGGCAGGCCGAGCCCGCGCTGCTCGCGCACGCTCAGCGAGCCGGTGCGGATCCGGCCGACCAGCGCCGGATCGTGCACCGCCTCGAGCCACGGCCACGGAACCGGCTCGGCCTCGCGGACCTGGACCCCGTCGGCCTCCACCCGCTCCCGCAACAGGGAGTACTTGTTGATCGGGAACCGGTGCTGCTCCGGCAGCGGGAAGCGCCAGCGGTCGTGCGTCCAGACGATCACGCGGCCGCGAGGGCCTCCCGGAACAGCTCCTCGGCGACCTGTGCCGAGGCGCCGGACGTGCCGCCCAGCAGCCGGCGCGAGAGCTGCGCGCGGCGGAAGTACAGCGGCGCGTCGTGCTCCCAGGTGGCGCCGATGCCGCCGTGGACCGAGATCTGCGCGCGGGTGGCGTGGTCGAGCGCGCCGCCCGCGAGCGTCCGGAACGCGGAGGCGGCGAGCGCGAACTCGGCCGGCCGGTCCTGCGCTGCCCAGCCGGCGTAGTACATCAGCGAGCGCGCGTTCTCGAGCCGGCGCAGGATCTCGACCAGCTCGTGCTTGACCGCCTGGTAGGAGCCGATCGCGCGGCCGAACGTGAAGCGCTCCTTGGCGTACGCGACCGACGTCTCGAGCGCGACCTCGACGGCCCCGAGCGACTCGGCGGCGATCAGCGCCTGCGCGAGGTGCCAGGCGGTAGCCGCGTCGGCGCCCTCCAGCTCGGTCGCCGGCGTCGCGTCGAAGCGGACGTGACCGAGCGAGCGGGTCGCGTCGTACCGGCGCACCGGCTCGACCTCGCCGCCCTCCGTCACGGCGACGCGGCCGTCCGCGCAGACGACGACGAGCACGTCGGCGCCCGGCGCGTCGGGGACCCAGGCGACCTCGCCGGTCAGCGTCCCGCCCTCGAGCCGCGGTGCGGGCGCGCGCCGCAGGCCTTCGTGCGGGTCCGTGGTCCACGTCGACGGCTCGGCGGGCACGAACGCGGCACGCCGCTCGCCGGTCGCGAGCGCCTCCACGACGTCGGTGCCGTCGAGCAGCAGCGTCGCCGGCAGGTGGCCGAGCAGGGGCGCCGAGGCGAGCACACGGCCCAGCTCGGCGAACACGAGCATCGCCTCCGTGGCACCCAGCGCAGCGCCGCCGCGCTCCTCCGATACCAGCAGCCCGGGCCAGCCTGCCTCGACGGCGACCGGCCACAGGTCGGGCAGCTCGCCCCGGTCGAGCGCCTCGCGCGCGGCCTCGACGGTTGCCACACGCCCGAGCGCCCCGCGCGCGGCGTCGCGCAGGAACTCCTGCTCGTCCGAGAGCGCGAAGTTCACGACGCCACCCCCTCGCGCTCGCGCGCCCGCAGCTCGCTGAACGGCACGCCCTTGTCGAGCCGCGGCTCCGGCGGCAGGCCGAGCACGCGCTCGCCGACCATCGAGCGCAGGATCTCCTCCGTCCCGCCCGCGGACTTCAGCCCCGGCATGTCGGAGACCAGCTCGCCGAAGCGCTCGTCGGACAGCGCCTCGGGCCCGAGCACGTCGCAGATCAGCTCGCCGGCCGCGATCGCGGCGCGGATCGTCGTCACCTTGGCCAGCGCGGCCTCCGGGCCGGGCACGCGGCCCTGCTGGAGGGTCGTGAGCGTGCGGTAGCCTAGGAAGCGCAGCGCGAGGAACTCGGACGCGATCTCGCCGAAGCGGTGGCGGACCTCGCCGTCGCGGACGGCGTCCTCGTCGCCGATCAGCGCGGACGCGAAGCGGTCGGCGCGCCAGCCGAAGCCCTCGCCGCCGAGCCCGATGGCCACCCGCTCGAACATGAGCGTGGTCATCGCGACACCCCAGCCACCGTCGACGGGGCCGACCTCGCTGCCGGCCGGCAGGTGCACGTCGTCGAAGAACACCTCGTTGAAGTGCGCTTCGCCGGAGATCTGGCGCAGCGGGCGAACCGACACGCCCTCGGCGTCCATCGGCACGATGAACATCGTCAGGCCCTTGTGCTTGGGCACGTCGGCGTCGGTCCGGGCCAGCAGCAGTCCGAACGCCGCGTACTGGGCGTTGGTGGTCCAGACCTTCTGCCCGGAGAGCCGCCAGCCGCCGTTCTCCTGCCGTGCGCGGGTCTGGACCCCGGCGAGGTCGGAGCCCGCGGCGGGCTCGGAGAAGAGCTGGCACCAGACCTCGTCGGCGGTCAGCATCGGGACGAGGTGGCGCTGCTTCTGCTCCTCGTCGCCGTGGGCGATGATCGTCGGGCCGAGCATGCCGACGCCGATCACGTCGAAGATCCCCGGCACGCCGGCGCGGCCGATCTCCTGGTTGATGACGACCTGGTGCAGCGGGCCGAGCCCCTTCCCGCCGTACTCCGCGGGCCACGTCACGGCCGCCATGCCGGCCTCGGCGAGCTTGCGCTGCCACGTCCTGCGCGCCGCGACGTCGTCCACCGGAGGTGCCTCCGCAGCGTGCTCCTCGAGCCAGGAGCGGACCTGCTCGCGGTAGGCGGCCAGCTCGGGCGTGTCGTTGAGGTCCATGCGCGAACGCTACCCGACCCGACTGGCCGGTCAGCCAGTAGCGTGACGGCGGGTGCGCTCGTTCGCCGACATCCCGGTGGAGGTCGAGCGGCTGCTCGGCGGCGGGCGCGAGCGCGTCGGCGTCGTGCTGCTCGACGCGTTCGGCCGCCGCTTCCTCGAGCGCCACGCCGACCACCCGTTCCTGCGCCGGCTCGAGGTGACCGAGCTCGGCACCCAGTTCCCGTCGACGACGACCGCGCACGTGACGACGATGCACACCGGCCGTCCGGTCGGCGAGCACGGGCTGTACGAGTGGAACGTGTACGAGCCCGCGCTCGACGCGATCGTCATCCCGCTCCTGTACTCGTGGGCGGGCGACATGGAGCGCGACACGCTGCGTGAGACCGGCCTCGATCCCGCCTCCTTCATCGAGGGCGACACGCTGTACCAGCGCCTGGCGGCGGCGGGCGTCGCGTCGACGGTGCTGCACCCCGCGGCGTTCTCGCCGTCGACGTACGACGGCGTGGCGACCGCCGGCGCCCGCCTCGTGCCGTTCGGAACGCTGCGCGACGGCGTGACGGGGTTCTTCGACGCGCTCGCCGAGCCCGGCTACGTCTACCTCTACTGGGATCGGATCGACGCGGCCGGCCACGTG
>JBKOYW010000362.1:0-4946 GCA_046744275.1 Actinomycetota bacterium | reverse complement strand
GGCACCGGCGTCGCGGGCGTGAGTGTCGCGGGCGTGATCGTCACCGAGGGCGGGCGACGCGGCGATGGCGCCGGTCGTGAGGACGGCGGCGAGCGTGGTGATGCGCTTCATCTTTCTTCAGCTCCTTTGAGGGCTTCTCCTCTCTGGAGGCGCCGGCAGCCGTCTCAGATACATCGAGGTGACAGCCGCACGCGCATGCGAAGAGGAGCCGAGCTGCCAAGATGGAGTCGGTCCGGAGCAATAAGTGAGCGGGGGCATCGCATGGCGCTGCTGTGGACGCAGAAGCAGGACGTTGGTCCGGCCGGCCGGATCTTCCCGGCCATGACGTTCGACGCGTCCCGCGAACGCGTGGTGCTGTTCGGCGGTCAGGTTGCGGGCGGCGCCAGTACGGCCGACACGTGGTCGTGGGACGGCGCCGACTGGACGCAGGTCTCCGACATGGGCCCAGTCGGCACGAGCCGGGACCGCTATGGCCTTCGATGCCGCACGCGAGCGAGTCGTGCTGCTCGGCGGCTTTCCGGTTACGGGCGCGAGCGCGGACACCTGGGAGTGGGACGGCGCCGAGTGGACGCAGGTCGCCGATACCGGCCCGGAGGCGCGGTACACCCACGCGATGACGTTCGACGTCGCCGGCCAGCGCGTGCTCATCTTCGGTGGCCTGAGCGCCGCCGCCCCGGCCCAAGCGGAGCTCGCCGACACCTGGGCGTGGGACGGTGGCGCCTGGACCGAGGTCGCACACTTCGGGCCACCGGCGGCCATGGCGGCCTCAGCGGAATGCGACGGACACACCGTGCTGCTCTTCGGTGGTGGCATCGCCACGTCCAGTCCGATCGTGCCGTTCGGTAGCACCTGGCAGTGGAACGGCCAACACTGGACGGAGCGCCAGAACATGGGCCCGCAGGCCCGGATGGCGGCCGGGCTCGCGTTCGACTCCACCCGGAACCGGTACGTGCTGTTCGGCGGGGCGGGCGCGCCACCGGACGGCTCGACCGACTTCCCCCTCCTCGGCGACACATGGGAGACCTTCGATCCGGCCGCACCCTCGTCCTGAGCGGAGTCACGCCGCGCGCCGTGAGGAAGATTCTCGGGGCGGCTCGCGCCGGGCCCTTCGCGTCCCTACATGCCGAGGCCGCGCCGTCCCGTCTCGTTGAGCTGCTCGGGCTGGAAGCGGTCGGGCCAGCTCCGCTCGTAGTGCTCCTCCGGGAAGTCGCTCGGGCTGTCGCCGTTGAGGAACGCCTGGCGGACGCTGGCGGCGTACTCCTCGTTGCGCGGGCACCAAGGGGCGGCGGGGATGTACATGACGTTGCCCCAGCCCTGCTGGTCCTCGACCGGCGCGACACCGTGGGTCACGTCGCAGTGCCACCACACCGTGTCGCCGGCCTGGACGTCGGGGATCCCGCTGGCGGCGCGCAGGAGGAGCGGGTGCCACGTGTCGCTCACGGGGAACACCTGGCTGATGGTGACGCCGCACATGTCGTCCTCGGGAACGTCGGGCAGCAACGGGCGCAGCATCAGGTAGGCCATCGCCTCGGGGATCGGCACGGTGAAGAGGACGCCCTGGTCGTGGGCCATGTCGGACAGGGCGGTCCAGCCCTGGAAGGTGCGGAACGCGGAGCACATGGTCGACCCCGGGTACTGCGGCCCGGAGGTCCGGTGCGCCGCGTCCCACGGGTCGTACTGCTCGACGCTGCCGTCGAACAGGTGCCGGAAGGTCCGCTGGTAGCCGCTCGTCATCCATAGGTCGAGCGTGCCGGCGTCGAGGTGGGCGCCCAGGCCGCCGGAGCTCGCGCCCGGCGGGCGGCGGCGGATGCGGTCTGGGTACAGCGAGTCCCGGTCGGGGTCGAACCACTGCGCACCGTCGGACTCGTAGGTCCACCGCCGGTTGAGGAACGACTGGACCCGTGCCATGCGATCGCTCTGGCGCGCCTCCATCTGGGCGCTCGACCAGTACACCGGGTAGATCTCGGGTCGCGAGCCGACGCTGCCGAAGAAGTCGTCGCCGGGTCCTCGGTAGTCCTCGAAGAAGTTGTTGCGCTCGACGTAGTCGACGATGTCGTGGTCCCACGCGAGCGCCTGCTCGCGCTCGAAGTGGCCGCGGACGACCACGCAGCCGCGCCGGTGCAGGAGCTCGCTCGCCTCATCGGACACCGTGCCGGCGTCGATGTCGGCGTAGTCGATGACCGGCCAGACGTTCTCCCCACGTTGCTTGGCCGCCTCGATCTCGGACACCCGCTCGGCCACCCTCGCCTCAACGATGGCGAAGACCTCCTCGACCGTGCGGCCGGAGGCCTCGATGCGGGCGCGGATCGCCGCCTTCGTCTGCCGGATCGCCTCCTTCAGGTGCGGCGGGATGGTCTCCCAGTGCGGCAGCGGCGGCGCCTGCAGGGTTGGATTCGTCATCGCCTCTCTCCCTAAGAAGGACTCCTTACTAACCCCAACCTAGCACGTGCCGCGCTCCTAGGCAAGAGTCCTGACTAGGATGTGTCGCGTGGCCCCGACCAAGCCGTCCCTCGACCTGCTCCGGTCGCTGTCCGACGAGCACGTGCTGCGGGCGCTGATGGCCCAGCGGCAGGCCACCCGCGCCGAGATCGCCGTCGCGACCGGCCTGTCCAAGCCCACCGTCTCGGAGAGCGTCCGGCGGCTGAGCGCCGCCGGCATCGTCGTCGACACAGGCGAGCGCACCGCAGGCCCGGGCCGGATCGGTACGTACTACGGGCTGCCCGCTGCGACGGGCTGCGCGCTGGTGGTCAGCATCGCCCCCGAAGGCGTCGTCGCCGAGGCCGTCGACGTCTACGGCCAGGTGGTCGCGCGCTCGCACGCTGAAGTGAGCCGCTCGCCCGGGGCCGGGCAGGTCGCCGGAATCCTGAGAAGCGTCGCCGGCGAGGTGGCGGGCCGCTGTGCGGGGCCGCTGCGGCTCGCGGTCGTCAGCGCCGCCGACCCGGTGGACCGCGAGACCGGGCGCCTCGTCGAGCTGCCGGATGCGCCGTTCCTGGTCGGCGAGCTCGACGCGCCGGCGGTGCTGGCCGAGCTGGTGGACGGCCCCGTCACCGTCGACAACGACGTCAACTGGATGGCCCGTGCCGAGCACAGCGAAGGCGGCCTGGACTTCGTCTACGTGTACCTCGGTGAGGGCGTCGGCTGCGCCGTGGTCAGCGACGGCGAGGTCCGGCGCGGCCACGCAGGCGTGGCCGGCGAGATCGCGCATGTGCTCACGGTCGGTCCCGGCGGGGTGGCGATGCGGCTTACAGACGTCTTCGCGGCGCTCGGCCTTCGCCGTCCTGGCTCGACCGCGATCGACGTGCCGGCGCTGCTGCGAGCCGTCGAGCCCGAGACGGGGCTGGCCGCCGAGCTGGGCAGGGCGGTCGGCGGCGTGCTGTCGGCGGCGATCGCGCTGGCCGATCCGGCGGTCGTGCTCATCGGCGGCCCGTGGGGTCGCCATGCGGCCGTGCTCGCGGCGGTCGCGCGCGAGTTCGAGCAGGCGCCGCGCCACGTCCCGGTCGCGGCGGCTGCAGTGGACGACGAGCCCGCGCTGGCGGGGGCTCGTGAGACCGCGCTGAACCAGCTGCGCGACGCGATCCTCGCCGCAGCGCCGCGCCGCCCATGAGCTCGCGCGCCGCCACTGGTCTCCATGGCCACGCAACGACGAAAGGATGGCGATGACCGAGCCGACAACCCAGACCCTGGACGTCCCTGGCGCCGAGCTGCGCTACGACGTCCGCGAGGCCGAGCGGCCGAGCGACGCGCCACCGCTGCTCCTGATCGGGTCGCCGATGGGCGCGAGTGGGTTCGCCACTCTGGCCGGGCACTTCCCGGACCGAACCGTCGTGACGTACGACCCGCGCGGGGTCGAGCGGAGCGCCAAGGCCGACCGCTCCACGACGTCGACGCCGGACGAGCACGCGGACGACCTGCACCGTGTGATCGAGGCCCTAGGCCCCGGGCCGGTGGACATCTTCGCCACCAGCGGCGGCGCGGTGAACGCGATCGCCCTCGTGGCCAGGCACCCCGAGCAGGTGCGCACGCTCGTGGCGCACGAGCCGCCGGCAGTGCAGGTGCTGCCGGACCGCGAGGAAGCGCGGGCCGCCATCTCCGACATGCATGAGACGTACATGCGCGCCGGGCTCGGGCCCGCGATGGCGAAGTTCATCGCGCTCACGAGCGTGCAAGGTCCGATCCCGGCCGACTTTGCGGAGACGGCCCCCGACCCGGCCGCGTTCGGCCTCCGGGCCGAGGACGACGGCTCACGCGAGGACCCGCTGCTGCACCAGAACCTCATCAGCTCCACGCACTACGAGTTCGACTTCGACGCCCTGCGCGCCGTGCAGACCCGGATCGTCATCGCCGCCGGGGCCGCGTCCGAGGGCCAACTGGCGCGCCGCGCCGCCGGGGGGATCGCCGAGCGCCTGGGGACGGACGTGGCGATCCTCCCCGGCGGCCACGCCGGCTTCCTCGGCGGCGAGTACGGCATGCGGGGCGAGCCGGACGCCTTCGGCGCCGCGTTGCGAGAGGTACTCGACGAGCGCAGCTGACAGATCGAGCCGCGTCGAGCTGTCGATCTGCCCCGATCCCGTTCGTTTAGAGGGTGAGTAAGCGAACAGGAAAGGAACGATCGATGCGCAGGATCATCGTGACCAACCACGTGACGCTGGACGGCGTGATGCAGTCGCCGAGCGGCCCCGAGGAGGACCCTCGCGACGACTTCGAGCACGGCGGCTGGGCTGCCCCGTACGGCGACGAGGTGCTCGGCAGCGTGATGGCCGAGGAGATGGCGAAGGCGCCGGACCTGCTGTTCGGGCGCCGGACGTATGAGCACTTCGCCGGGTTCTGGCCCAAGCAGACCGACAACCCGTTCACCCCGGTGCTCGACCGGGCGCAGAAGTACGTCGCGTCGACCACGCTGCGCGAGCCGCTGCCGTGGGTCAACTCGACGCTGCTCGAGGGCGATG
>JBKOYW010000046.1:0-6920 GCA_046744275.1 Actinomycetota bacterium | reverse complement strand
TTCCAGGAGCTGTGGGCCGAGTGGCAGCGCTCCAGCCGCGGCATCCAGGAGGCGCTGCACGGCGTCAGCCAGCTCACGATGCAGGCCGGAGCCAACTACGAGCAGACCGAGCAGGGCATCGCCTCCTCGTTCAGCCGCTGATCGCGTCCGGCGGCGCGATCAGGCGGCCTGGCGCAGGGAGTCCAGCTCGCGCATGCGGCCGAGCCGGCCGAGCGCCTTGGACTCGATCTGCCGCACCCGCTCCGGAGTGATGCCGAGGCGGCGGCCGATCTCGCGCAGCGGGGTCGGCTCGCCCCCGTCGATGCCGTAGCGCAGCGCAACGACCGTGCGCTCGCGCTCGGGCAGCTCGTTCAGCGCGTGCCGCAGCGCCTGCTCGCGCAGCGAGATGTGCACCTCGTCCTCCGGGCCGGGCGCGTCGGCGGGAAGCAGGTCGCCGAACGAGGCGTCCTCCTCCTCGCCCAGCGGCCGGTCCAGCGACGTGACCGTGCGTGCGGCGTCGCGCAGGGCGTGCAGGTCGTCGAGCGAGATCTGCGCCTCGGCGGCGACCTCGGCATCCGTCGGCGAGCGGTCGAGCTTGATCGTCAGCGTGTTCTCCGCACGCGCCACCTTGCGCTGCGTGCGGACGAGGTTGATCGGCAGCTTGATCGTGCGGGCCTTCGCGTCCATCCCGCGCTCGACCGCCTGGCGGATCCACCATGTCGCGTAGGTCGAGAAGCGGTAGCCGCGGCGCCAGTCGAACTTCTCGACCGCTCGGATCAGGCCCAGGATGCCCTCCTGGATGAGGTCCAGCAGCGTCAGCTCGGAGCCCTGGTACTTCTTGGCGATCGAGACCACGAGGCGCAGGTTCGCGTTGATCATCCGCTCCTTCGCCGCCAGGTCGCCGCGCTCGATCTTGCGCGCCAGCTCGATCTCCTCCTCGGGCGTCAGCAGCCGGTGGCGGCCGATCTCGTTGAGGAACAGCTGCAGCGTGTCGGTGGTGACGTTGGCGAGCGCGGCGTCGTCGACCGGCGCGACCGGGGCCTGCTCGCGCCCGCAGTCGTCGCGCAACGTGATCCCGCGCGCGTCGAGCTGCTCGTATAGCCCGCCGATATCGGCCTCCTCGAGCTCCAGCGCCTGGGCAAACTCGTCGATCTCGCTGAGCTCCAGACAGCCGCGGTCCTCGCCGCGGTCGATCAGCGCAGCGAGGGCACCGCTGAGGGCGTCCTGGCCCGAGCTCATGTCCGGATTCTTCGTCACCGGAACCAGCACCCTATAAACGCGGCCGCACCACAAGCCGGGGCGTTTGCCCCTGAGGTCACCACGGGAACATGAAGTATGAACCCAAACTGGGGAGGGGACCTCGAATGTTCGAGCGCTTCAAGCGCCATGGAAACGGCTCGACGGCAGTGGCAGACCGGCCCGTGGAGCACCACAACGGCACCGCCGCGCGGAGGCCGGCTCCGGTCGACCGCGAGCAGATGCACGCCGTCCGAGCGCGGCAGCGCGAGGAGTTCGGCGGGATCAACTGGGGTGCGGCCTTCTTCGGCTGGCTCGTGGCCGTCGGCCTCGGGGCGCTGCTGGTCGGCCTGCTGGCCGCCGCGGGCGCCGCGGTCGGCCTGACCGCGCTGTCGGAGACCGAGGCGGCGGGCGACGCAGAGGAGATCGGCATCGGCGGCGCGATCGCGCTGCTCGCGGCGCTCGCGATCGCCTACTTCGCGGGCGGCTACGTCGCCGGACGGATGTCGCGCTTCGACGGCGCCCGCCAGGGCATCGGCGCGTGGCTCCTGGGCCTGATCGTGACCGTGGTACTCGCCGTCGTGGGAGCGATCCTGGGCTCCGAGTACAACGTGCTCGAGCGGCTCGACCTGCCGGCGCTGCCGGTGGGCGACTCCGAACTGGCGACCGGCGGCGCGCTCGCGCTGGCGATCGTGGTGGTCGGGACGCTGATCGCGGCCGTGGCCGGCGGCAAGACGGGCGAGGGCTATCACCGCAAGGTCGATCGTGCGGGATTCCTGGACTGAAACGCGGCGCAGGAGCGGGGTCTGGAATCCGACCTCGACGGGTAGGCGATCAGACGTGAGCACAGGACCAGCTCGAATGACGAGAGGCACGGAGACGGTCCGCCTGCTGGAGGCGGATCCGGAGCTCGGCGCGCTGCTCACCGGGACCCGCCGGGCCGAGGCGGAGCGTGAGCTCGTCGTGCGCACGCACCGGCTCTCCGTCGGGCCTTGGGACGTCTCTCGGCTCTCGGGCGCCAGCGGCGACCACGTCGGCCTGCTGGTGCTCGACGGCGTGCTGTCTCGCGAGCTCGTGGTCGCCGACCACGTGAGCGCCGAGCTGCTCGGTCCGGGCGACCTCGTGCGTCCGTGGCAGGGCAGCACAGGCGCCGGCCTGCTGCCGGTCCAGGCGGTCTGGTCGGTGCTGTCGACGGTCACGCTCGCCGTGCTCGACCGTCGCTTCGCGGCCGAGGCGGCCCGCTACCCCGAGATCACGGCAGCGCTGTTCGACCGCCTCGGCGAGCGCTCGCTGCGGCTGGCGACCACCCAGGCGATCTCGCAGCTCACCCGTGTCGACCGCCGGCTGAAGGCGCTGTTCTGGCACCTCGCGGAGCGCTGGGGCCGCGTCTCCGGCGACGGCGTCGTCGTGCCGCTCGCCCTCACCCACCGCATCCTCGGCCAGCTCGTGGGCGCCCGCCGGCCGACCGTGTCGACCGCGCTCAGCGAGCTCGCGGAGCGCGAGGAGCTGACCCGCCGGCCGGACGGCTCGTGGCTGCTGCGCGGCGACCCGCCCGACGCCCAGACGCTCGCCCGCCGGCCGACGGCCGCCGAGCTGCGGGGCGAGGACGTGCTGCGCCCGTCGCGGCGGTTCGCGCGCGAGGGCGAGGACGTCGATCCCGACTCGCTGATCGCGGCGATGGACCGGCTGCGCGAGGCGCTCGACCCGGGCGAGCTCAGGGAACTCCTGGCACGCCGGGGCGGCGCCACGCAGTAGTAGCGTGGGCTGCCGTACCGATTCGAAGGAGACGACGAAATGGCCGCAGGCGTACGCAGCAGCAGCACCGGCATCCTCTCGGACGCGAAGGCCTCGCAGCGCGAGGAGCTCATCGGGATGCTCCAGAAGGCGTACTGGATGGAGATCGAGACGGTGATGAGCTACATCGCCGGCTCGATCAACCCGGACGGCGTCCGGGCGCAGGAGATCGTCGAGTCGCTCCAGGAGGACATCCAGGAGGAGCTCGGCCACGCGCAGCGGTACGCGGCGCGGATCAAAGAGCTCTACGGCGTCGTTCCGGGCTCGCTCGACTTCACGGCCGAGCAGACGTACCTCCAGCCGCCCGAGCACCAGACCGACATCGTGCACGTCATCAAGGGCGTGATCGAGGCGGAGACCGGCGCGATCGATCACTACAACCGCATCATCGAGTTCACGGACGGCCTGGATTTCGTGACCCAGGACATGGTGATCGACATCCTCCGCGACGAGGAGGGCCACCGGCGGCTCTTCGAGGGCTACCTGCGCGAGTACGAGGCCGAGGGCCTCGCATAGACTCGACGCCGTGGGTGAGCCCGCGGCCCTCGACTCGCTCGACTACGGCGAGACGCTGGCTGCTGTCGCGCGTCTCGCCGTTCCCGCCTACGCGGACTGGTGCTTCGTCGAGCTCCTGATGCCCGACGGGCGGATCGAGCGCGTCGTGATCGAGCACTCCGACCCGTCCAAGCGCGAGTTCATCGAGGAGTACGACCGCCGCTATCCGCTCGACCCGGCCTCCCCGGTCGGCTCGCCGAAGGTGATCCGCACCGGCGAGCCGGAGCTTCTGTCCGAGATCCCGGACGAGTTCTGGGCGGCGGTCGCGCAGGACCCCGAGCAGCACCGGCTGATGCGCGAGGTCGGCATCGTGTCGGCGCTGGTCGTGCCGATGCGCGTGCGTGGCACGGTGATCGGGGACATCGCGCTCGCCCACAGCATCTCCGGACGGCGGTACAGCGAGAAGGACCTGCCCGCCGCCCAGGACCTCGCCGACCGCTGCGCGCTGGCGATCGACAACGCGCGGCTGCACACTGAGGCCCAGCGCTCGCGCGACGACCTCGAGGCGATCGTCGAGGGCGTGGCCGACGCCGTCACCGCGCAGGCGCCGGACGGCCACCTTGTCTACGCCAACGACGCCGCGGTCCGGCTGCTCGGGTTCGCCGACGCGCAGGAGCTGCTGGAGGCGCCGCCGACGGAGTTCCGCAAGCGCTTCGAGATGCTCGACGAGGACGGCAACGACATCCCGCTCGAGCGCCTGCCGGGGCGCCGCGCGCTGGCCGGCGAGCGGCCGCCGCCGCTGACCGTGCGCTACCGGGCGCACGAGAGCGCCGAGGTCCGCTGGTCGCGCGTGCAGTCGACGCCCGTGTTCGACGAGCGCGGCGCCGTGCGGCTCGCCATCAACGTGATCGAGGACATCACGGACATCAAGCGCGCGGAGCTCGCCCAGCGGTTCCTCGCCGAGGCCAGTCACACGCTGGCCGCCTCGCTCGACTACCAGGAGACGCTGCGCGCGGTCGCCCGCCTGGCCGTCCCCGCCGTGGCCGACTGGTGCGCGGTCGACCTGGTCGCCGGCGACGACATCGAGCGCGTGGCGGTCGAGCACGTCGACCCGGCGCGGGTGGAGCTCGCGCGCGAGCTCCAGGAGCGCCACCCGCCGGACCGTGATTCGGACACCGGCGTCCACGCCGTGCTTCGCCACGGCCGCGCGGAGCTGTACCGCGAGATCCCGGACGAGCTGCTGGTCCAGGCCGCCCGCGACGAGGAGCACCTCGCGACGCTGCGCTCGGTCGGCCTGCGGTCGGGGATGCTGGCGCCGATGACGCTGCGCGACCGCGTGCTCGGCGTGATCACGTTCGCCTCGGCCGAGTCCGGCCGCCGGTTCGACGAGCACGACCTCGCGCTCGCCGAGGACCTGGCGCTGCGCGCCGCCGCCGCGGTCGAGAACGCGCGGCTGTACGAGACCGCGTCGGCGATCGCCGACACGCTGCAGGCGTCGCTCCTGCCGCCGAGCCTGCCCGAGCTGCCCGGCGCCGAGCTCGCGGCCGTCTACCGGCCCGCGGGTCGCGGCCTCGAGGTCGGCGGCGACTTCTACGACGTCTTCAGCGTCACCGAGGACCAGTGGTATCTGGTGGTCGGTGACGTCTGCGGCAAGGGCGCGGAGGCGGCGGCCGTCACGGCGCTGGCGCGCTACACGATCCGCGCCGCCGCGGTGCGGCGGCGCTCTCCGGCCGCGATCCTGCGCTGGCTGAGCGACGCGATGATCCAGCAGAGCGACGGCGCCAACCGGTTCTGCACGATCGCCTGCGCGCAGCTCGACCTCGGCCAGCCGACACCGCGCGTCACCGTCGCCTGCGGCGGCCACCCGCTGCCGCTGCTGGTGCGTGCCGACGGGTCGACCGAGGAGATCGGGACGCCGGGCACGCTGCTCGGTCTGGTGCCGGAGCCGGACCTCCAGGACCGCTCGGCCGACCTCGACCGCGGGGACACGCTGCTGCTCTACACCGACGGCCTCACCGAGGCCGGGGCGCCTGGCCACGTGTGGACGCCGGGCGAGCTCGCCGACGCGGCCCGCGAGGCGGCGCGCGGCTCGGTCGGGGAAACCGTGGACGCGCTCGTGGATGCGGCGATCGGCTCGCTGCCGGCGGTGCGCGACGACGTGGCGGTGCTGGCGCTGCGCCCTAACGGCGCTCCATCATCCGCTTGAAGCAGCTGAGCGCACCCTTGACGAGGTTCTCGACGGCGGCCGCCGCGTCCGTGTCCACCTCCGCCATGACCATCACGCGCGTCTCCTGATCGTCGAGCCGGTGGAAGCTCAGAACGCCGCCGTGGGTGACGCCCGACGTGCTGCGCCAGGCGATCCGCTCCTCGGGGCGCTGCTCGACGATCTCGCACGCCCACTCGGCGGACGCGCCGTCGTATGACGCCCGCCACTGCAGGTGGGTCTCGTCGAGCTGGCGGACCTCGTCGACGCCCTCGAGGAAGCGAGGGAGGCGCTCGAACTGCGTCCATTCGTCGTACGCCGCCGCCAGCGGCACCGCAACATCGATGTGCTGCTCGACCGACGACATCTCAATCCCCTTGGCTGCCGATGCAGAGGGGGAAGGTACCCGCGCCGTGGCGGCGCGACACGGGGATTCAGCCGGCCGAGTGCGGGTTCCCGGTCGCCTTGCCGTCGTCGCCGTGGTCGGCCTGGTCGTCGTGCTTGCGGGGCGCCTTGGCGCCCTCGCGCGGCGGGCTGTCCTCGGAGGGCCGGTCGTCGCCGCTCGGGTCCGCGCCGGCCGGGCCCTCCTCGGGATAGCCGCGCTGTGAGATTTCGGTTTCGCCTGCCAGGCGATCGCTGTCGCGCTCGCCTTCGGCGACGTTACGTGACATTCAGGTCTTACGTTCGAGGTTGGCGACTTCCTCGGCCTTGCGATCGGCCTTCTCGTGGGCGCGGTCGCGCTCCTCCTTCGCCTCGCCCTTGCGCTCCTCCCGCCGGCCCTCGCGGCGCAGCGACGGATCGTCGGCGAGGTCGCCGGCGGCCTTCTTCACACGTCCTGTGATCTTGTCCTTGATGCTCATGTTCCCGGCCTACCCGGAACCCAGCGCAGCAGACACCTCGCCGGGGCCGATCGCCAGGAGGCCGGGATCGGGCGCGTTCGCGTGCGGGTCGCCGCGTCCGCCCGCCCACAACGCGACGTGAGGACCGGCGGCCGGCGGGCCCCACTCGGCGGGCGGCGTCGGGCCGAAGAGGACGACCGACGGCGTCCCGAGCGCGGTCGCCAGGTGCGCGATGCCGGTGTCGCCGCACGCGACGCGCCCGGCCGCGGCGACGGCGGCGGCCAGCTCGAGCAGGGACGTGCGGCCGGCGAGCACCGCATGCTCCGGGCTGTCTCTTATACACATCTCCGAGCCCACGAGACAAGTTCTAGTAT
>JBKOYW010000316.1:0-4802 GCA_046744275.1 Actinomycetota bacterium | reverse complement strand
AGGACGAGCGTGAGTGTCAGCGTGCGCACGGCCGTTTCTTCGTGCCCGCTGGTGAGGATCAGCCAGGCGGCGACCGCGCTCGCGACCAACGCCGTCGCGACGATCCTGGAGCCCGAGCCCGTCAGCACGCGCGCATCATTGCGCGCCGAAGGCGGTCATGCCGCGAAGTCGAGCACCGCGCGCACGAACGCCTCCGGGTTCTCCTCGGGAACCCAGTGCGCGGTCCGCGGCACGCGCAGCCCGGTCACGTCCTCGGCGACCTCCCGCATCATCTCCTCGACGAGCGCTCCCGACGTGCTGATCTCGCCGCCCATGGCGAGCACCGGCACGGTCAGCTTCCCGTTGCGCGCCAGCGCCGCCCGGTTGTCCTCGGCGTCCTGGTCGAAGGCGCGGTAGAGCTCGAAGCCGGCGCGCATCGCTCCCGGGGCGGAGTAGGCCGAGACGTAGACGTCGAGATCCGCCTCGCTGATCGCCGACGGATCGAAGACGCGCGCGTTGAAGAACGACTGCAGGTACTGCCGCTCCTTGCCCGCCACCAGCATCTCCGCGATGTCGCGGGCGCCGTGGAACGCGAAGTGCCAGACGCGCGGATCGCTGCGCAGGCGATCGAAGACCTCCGTGCCCGGCAGCGGCGCGTCGACGATCACGAGGTGGGAGAGCTCGTCCCGGTACGCCTGCGCGTACGCGTACGCGACCATCAGCCCGATGTCGTGGCCGACGAGCACGATCGGTCCCTCGATCGCGAGGTGCTCGCGGAGCAGCCGCTGGATGTCGCCCGCCACCGTGACCTTGTCGTAGCCGGCGGCAGGGCGCCAGGAGTGGCCGGCGCCGCGGCAGTCGGGGGCGACGACCCGGAAGCCGGCGTCAGCGAGCGCCGGGATCACGTGGTGCCACTGCCACCACGTCTGCGGGAACCCGTGCAGGAGCACGATCGTGCGCGGGCCGTCCCCGTCGATGACGTAGTGCAGGCGCAGGCCGGGTTCGATGTCGGCCATGCCGTGCGTCACGCCGGCACGGGGTTCTATCACCGTGTCCTTGTCCGAGGCCTGAGCACCCCGAGGTAGTGCGTGTCGAGCACGCGCAGCGCCTCGAGGGCGATCGCGGCGAGCTGGCTGCGCGGGGCGACGGCGCGCGCGATCGGCGGCGCGAGCGTGATGCGGCGCAGTTCGACGTCGAAGCCCGGGAACAGCGCCGCGATCTCGCGCCGCCGGATGCCGCGGACGGCGCGGTTGCGCGGGCTGTCGACGAAGAAGTCGTGCCACAGGATCATGCCGCCGGGCGCGAGCACGCGCGCCATCTCTGCGGCGACCGCGGCGCGCATCCACGCCTCGAGGATCGACGAGAAGACCGTACTCTGGAGGACGAAGTCGAAGTGCGCGGACGGCCACGGGAGCCGGCTAGCGTCGCCTTGGCGCAGGTCCGCGCCGGGCTCCAGCCGCGCCCGCGCGGCCTCGATCCGCTCCGGCAGCAGGTCGATCCCAGCCAGCCGCTCGCGGTCGGCGCCCCAGGTCTCGAAGTCGGCGAGCCACTGCCCGGAGCCGCATCCCACGTCGAGGACCCGCCGGCCCGCGAGCGGCAGCATGCCCGCGCGGCGGAGCGCGGCGAGGACGGCGCGCTCGCGCGACTGGCGCAGCAGCAACTGGGCGGGGGCGGCGGGCGAGTAGCGGTCCGCGGGGATCGCGGCCGCCCGTCGCGCGTACTCGGCGGCGATGCGATCAGCCTCCGCCACGGTCGCGATGCTAGCCGAGGCCGGCGGAGATTAGGCTGCGGAGCGCATGACCGAGCTGGGCGGCACCCGTGCGCTGGTCACCGGCGCCACCAGCGGTCTCGGGCTGGCAATGGCCCGGGCGCTCGTGGACGCGGGCGCGCGCGTGGCCATCACGAGCCGTGATGCGGACCGCGCGGGGCACGTCGCCGCAGGCCTGGGCCCAGGCGCCTTCGGCCTGGCGCTCGACGCCCGCGACGAGGGTGCCGTCGCCGCCGGGGTGGCGGAAGTGTGGGAGCGCCTCGGGGGCATCGACCTGCTCGTCAACAATGCGAGCATCGGGATGCGGACCGTCAACCCCCGCTTCCTGTCGGACCCGCAGCCCTTCTGGGAGGTGGCCCCGAACGGCTTCCGCGATGTGCTCGAGACCAAGGTGACCGGCTATTTCCTCATGGCGCGCGCGGTCGTGCCGCTGATGCTCGAGCAGGGCGGCGGCCGCATGGTCATGATCTCGATGAGCGAGTCCACGATGGTACGGCGCGGGTTCGTGCCCTATGGCCCGTCCGGGGCGGCGGTCGAGGCGCTGTCGCGGGTGATGGCGGCCGACCTGGCCGACAGCCCGGTGACGGTCAATCTGTTGCTCCCCGGCGGCGCCACCGACACCGGGATGATCCCCGACGACACGCCCGCCGAGGCCCGCGAGCGGCTGCTCGACCCCGCGATAATGGGACCGCCGATCGTCTGGCTCGCCTCGCCGGCGGCGGCCGGGGTCCACGACGAGCGGATCGTCGCCGCCGAGTTCGAGCAGTGGCTCGCCGCGCGATGAGCACCCTGCTCGCGCTCAGCGGGTGGCCCGCAGGAACCCCTCCCGGATGAGGCGGCGGACGAGCACGAGCCGGCCGGCGACGTCGAGGGTGGGGGGAAGGTCCGCGGCCGTGAACGGGCCGCTCGCGGAGGCGATGGCGACGAGCGCGTCGCGAGCGACCTCCGGGCAGCGAACCTCCTTGCCCTCGAACCGGAGCGTCGTGCCCTCGAGGTCGGCGATGACGGTCGCGCGGCGCTCGACGGGGTCGGTCGCCTGCAGCGACTCGGCAGCGCGCATGCACGTCAGCTGGTCGTCGAGGATCGGCCGGCGGGAGTCGACGAACCGCCGGCGCGCCCGGCGCGCGACCTCCTCGGGCCGGAGCCGGCCGGCCAGCCGCTCGAGCAGCGCCTCGGGCAGCGCGCCGCCGGCTCCGACCGCACGGCGGAACTCGACGTCGTCGCCGCACTCATCGAGCGCTGCGCGCAGGGCGTCGAGCCTCGTCGGCGGGTGGAGCCCGATCGTCAGGTGCAGCGAATCGCCATCCTGCGCGACCGCCTCGTGCGGCCACCCGCGCGGCAGGTACAGGGTGTCACCGGGCTGGAGGGTCAGCTCGTCGACCGGAGCGCCCGGGTCGCCGAGCGCGGGCGACCAGCGCTGGTCCTTCACGGGCAGCTCGACCAGCGGCTCGTAGATGCGCCAGCGCTTCGTGCCCGCGACCTGCAGGACGAAGACGTCGTGCGTGTCGTGGTGGACGGCGAAGCCCCGCGCTGAGGCGGGCGTCGCGTAGGCGTTCGCCTGGACCGGGAAGCCCAGCTCGCGCTCGAGCCCGCGGCTGTACACGGCCGCGGGATGCCAGTGCAGGTGCAGCGCCTGCAGGACGATCGTGGCGCCTGCGGCGTGCGCGTCGGCGACGCGATCCACCCGCACCATTCCCTCGAAGCGGCCGGGTCGCCAGCTGATGTCCTCGGTGTAGTCCGACGGCGGCAGCGGCGCGCCGTCCGCGACGAGGCGGAAGGCTGGCACGCGGATGCCGGTCTCGCAGATCAGGCGCTCGACGTCGGCGGCCGACAGGATGCCGTCGAACCGGCCGGGCTCGGCGCGCGCGATCGTGAGCGGGCGGCGCTCCCAGGACTCCGCCAGGAACGCGTCGAGGGCGACCGGGTCGAGCGTCAGCTCGACCGCGCTATGCGGCCGAGTCGCCGGAGTCGTCGCCGGTGTCGGATGTGTCGCTGGTGTCGCCGCTGTCGTCGCCGGTGTCGGAGGTATCGGACGTGTCGCCGCTGTCGTCCCCGGTGTCGGAGTCGTCGTCGCCTGCGAAGGCGCTGGTGTGGACGACTCGACGGGTCTCGATGTCGTCATCGGTGAGCGTCGCGGGCTGGTCCTGTGATGCGGGCACGGCGGGCCTCCTCTCGTATTGCCGGGATAGTAGGCCGACCTGCCTCCGGGTCGCCCGCGGGCGTCCTCGTCCCGACGCCGCGGCGGGGCCGACGAGGCAGGCGCCAACGCCGCGGCGGCCCACGAGGGACCAACGCCGCGGCGGCCCCCACGAGGGACCAACGCCGCGGTGGCCCCACGAGGGACCAACGCCGCTGCGGGCGGGTCCTGTCAGGAAATGGGCCCGCCGTCGACTTTGCGGTCCACGCCGCTCCACTTCGCAGCGCCCCGCCGGGCCCCCGCAAAGGTCGCCGGCCCGCAGCGCCCTTTCCTGCCACCCGCCCGAGGATCGTCTACGACTCCGGGCCTGAGTGAGGCGACGGCAGCCGAAAGGCGTTGCGCGGCTTCGGTGCCGGATCCATGCGAAAGGATGCCATGCGTCGGGCCGGAGTGCCGTTTCCGTTCGTCGTCCGTGGCGGGAGCGCCCGAGCTGACCGGCATGCGCCCGGTCGCCTCGGACAGCGAGCGTCGTCGGTGTCCGTTTGAAGATCGGCCAGCGGCACGTCCTCGATGAGATCAAGCTCGGCGATGTTGCGAGCCGATTGCCTGCTAGGCGTCGCCCGCCAGCTTTGTCAGGAAGGACGGCATGCGGCCAGCACCGAAGTCGAAGAACCGCGCCCATACCGGCTCGATGGAGATACGTGCCATCTGGTCGTACATCGACCTGACCTGGCTCTCGAACTCCGTCACCTGGTCTGCGCCCAATACCTTCGTCGATGCCGCGACGTACTCGTCGGGAACGCCGTTGACGATGTCCACGCTTGCGAGCCCACGCACCAGGAGCGCCTTTGCCTCCGTAGGCGTGTCGCCGACATCGATCGTCATCGCGACGTTAGGACGCGACGACAGCGCCTTCAC
>JBKOYW010000474.1:0-7366 GCA_046744275.1 Actinomycetota bacterium | reverse complement strand
GCTCCGGCACAGCGCGCGGGTGGAACTTGCCGCCGTAGGAGTCCGGCAGCAGGTCGGCCTCGTGCAGCAGGCCGTTCTTCTCGATGTTCTTGACGAACGCCATCTCATGACGGTGGCCGTTGTTGCGGTCGTCGATGTCGTGGTCGGCGCCCGCGATCCGCCGCAGCCGCATGATCTGGCTCATCGGCGCGACGCCCTTCGGGCACGCCTCGATGCAGTTGAAGCAGTGCGTGCAGTCGTAGATGCCGTGCGGGTCCTCGGCGAGGTCCTTCAGGCGCTCGAACTGCTGGCCGTCGCGCGGGTCGCCCACGAACCGATAGGCCTTGGCGAGCGCGGCCGGGCCGACGAACAGCGGGTCGACCTCCATCGACAGGCAATCCGACACGCAGGCGCCGCACTGGATGCACGCCATCGACTGCGTGACGTCGATCATCGACTCCGGCGGCACGACGTACTCTCGCTCGGGCGGCGGGCCGTCCGGGATCAGCCACGGCGTGACCCGCTGGATCTTCTTCCAGTGGACGGCGTCCATGTCCACGATCAGGTCCTTGAGCACGGGCATGTTGCCCATCGGCTCGACAACGATCGCCCCGTCCGGCGCGGTGTCGGCCGCCTTGTCGAGGTGGGTGTGGCACGCGAGCGTCGGCTTGCCGTTGATCCGCACGCCGCAGGAGCCGCAGATCGCGGCGCGGCAGGAGCAGCGGATCCCGATCGACCCGTCCTGCTGGTCGCGCGCCTGCAGGATCCCGTCGAGCACCGAGCGGTGGCCGTCGAGATCGATCGTGAAGTCGTCCCAGTAGGCCGCCTCGCCCGACTCCGGCGAGTAGCGGCGGATTCTCAGCGTGTATTCGGGCATGTCAGTACGTCCGCTCCTGAGGCTCCCACTTGGTGAGGGTGACCGGTGAGTAGGACACCTGGGGCTCCGTGCCGCCGTTGAGCGAGAGGTTGATGTGCTTGAGCCACTCGTCGTCGTTGCGCTTGGGGAAGTCGAGGCGGAACTGCGCGCCGCGGGACTCCTTGCGCTCCAGCGCCGCGACCACGATGCACTCCGCGCAGTCCAGCATGTACCCCAGCTCGATCGCGCCGAGAACGTCCTGGTTGAAGACGGTGCCGCGGTCGTCGATGCAGGCGACGTTGGCCTCCTCCTTGAGCCTGCGCACGATCTCGAGCGCCTCGCTGAGCCCCGCCTCGTCGCGGAACACGGCACATTTCTCGTTCATCATCGTGCCGAGCTCGTCCTTGATCTCCGAGACCCGGCGACCGCCGGAGTCGGCGCGGTTCATGATCTCGGCGATCATCCGCTGCTCGTCGGCGAGCCGGGCCTGCGACGGCGTCGGCATCGCCATCCCGAGCGCTCGCTGGGCCGCATGCTCGCCGGAGCGGCGGCCGAAGATCAGCGTGTCGAGCAGCGAGTTGGCGCCCAGGCGGTTGCCGCCGTGGACCGACACGCAGGCGACCTCGCCGGCCGCGTACAGGCCCGGGATGTCGGTCGCTCCCCAGACGTCGGTCTTGACGCCGCCCATGATGTAGTGGCAGCCGGGGCGGATGTGGATCGGCTCGCGCGTGATGTCGACGCCCGCGAAGTCGCGCCCGATGTTGACGATCTCGCGGAGCGCCTCGAGCGTACGCTTGCGCGGCACCTTGGTGATGTCGAGCGCAACGGTGCCGTCCGGGAAGCCGCGCCCCTCGTTGATCTCGGTCTGCTCGGAGCGCGAGACGACGTCGCGCGAGGCCAGCTCCATCTTGTTGGGCGCGTACTTCTCCATGAAGCGCTCGCCCTGGGCGTTGTAGAGGTGGGCGCCCTCGCCGCGCGCGCCCTCGGTGATGAGGATCCCGTTCCCGGCCAGCGTGGTCGGGTGGTACTGGATCATCTCCATGTCCATGAGCGGGGCGCCGATGCGATAGCTCTGGGCGATGCCGTCGCCGGTGCAGATGAGCGCGTTGGTGGTCGGCCTGAAGCACTGGCCGGCGCCGCCGGACGCCTGGATCGTCGCCTTGGCGGCGAACAGCTCCATCGCGCCGTCGCGGATGTTGCGGGCGATCGCGCCGCAGCAGTTGCCGTCGTCGTCCTGGGCGAGACCGGTGACGAACCACTCCTCGTAGCGGTCGATCTGCTCGTGGTGCTTCATCAGCTGCTCGTAGAGCACGTGCAGCAGTGCCTGGCCGGTGATGTCGGCCACGTAGTAGGTGCGCGCCGCCGACGCGCCGCCGAACGCGCGCGTGCCGAGGTGCCCGGTCTCGTTGCGGTGGAACGTGACGCCAGAGTGCTCGAGCCAGAGCACCTCGTTCGGCGCCTCGCGGCACATGATCTCGATCGCGTCCTGGTCGCCGAGGTAGTCGGAGCCCTTGACGGTGTCGAACGCGTGCGACTCCCACGAGTCGTCGGGATTGAGGGCCGCGTTGATCCCGCCGGCGGCCGCGTTCGAGTGCGACCGGATCGGGTGGACCTTGGACATGATGGCCACCGTCGCGCCCTCGCCAGCCGCCGCCAGGGCCGCGCGCTGGCCGGCGAGGCCGGCGCCGATGATCAGGACGTCATGAGCGGGCATGAGGGCGAAGATTAGTTGCCAGGGCCTTCGTCCGGTCGGCCCGTTGATCGCAAGGATCGCCATCCATGGCGATCGAGATCGGCGATGATTCACAAGGGATGTCGGTCCGTCTCATGATCGTGGACGACCACGCGGACGTGCGCCACCTCCTGCGCGCGATCGTGGAGGACGCGCCGGAGGACGTGACCGTGGCGGGCGAGGCCGACGGCGCGCGGGCGGCGCTGGAGGCGATCGACAGTGTCGACCCGGACGTGGTCGTGCTGGATGCCACGATGCCGGTGGTGGGCGGCCTGGAGGCCGCCCCGATGATCCTCGAGCGCCGGCCGGGCCAGAAGATCCTGCTGTGCAGCGCTTACGTGGATCAGGAGACCTGTGACCGGGCCGAGCGCGCCGGGATCGCCGTCTGCGTGTCCAAGGACGACCTCGACGCGATTCCGCGGGTTGCGTGGGAGCTGGCGTTCGCCTGAGCGCGGGCGAACGTCAACTGCGCTGGGTAGGGAAGGAGGCTGGCGTGCAGCGGTGCAGTTCTCCCCAGATCGGCAAGGGTTCGTGGTTCGTTGGGGACTTCTGCACCGATACGGTGCGTTTCTCCCCCAACGATCGCGCGGGCGCGCGGAATTGGGAAGAAGCGCACCCCTTCCGTCCCTCCCTCAATGCCGCAGTTGACGTTCGCCGGCGGCGCCGCGGCCTACGCCGTCGTCAGCCGCGTGCGCAGCGCCCGCGTGACCTGCTCGACCGTCACCACGCCCCTCAGGCGGCCCTCGGCGTCGACCGCCATCAGCGCGCCGACGCGCCGCAGCGCCTCCGAGCCGAGCAGGACCTCGAGCGGCGCGTCGACGCGCACCCGGTCCTCGGTGCCCGCCGCGACGTCGCGCACCGGCATGGCGCCGCCTTCGCTCACCACGGCGTGCTCCACCGCGGCGCGGTGGGCGAGACCGGCGTAACGCCCGTCGGGCTCGACGATCGCGAACCAGGGCCAGCCCTGGTAGCGCAGGAAGTACTCCTCCCACGCCTGCGAGGCCGGCAGGTCGGCCGGGATGGTCACCGGCTCGGCGTCCATGATGTCGGCCACCGTGACGCCCTTCAGCCGCTCGGTGAACGCCGACTGCGCGATCGCGGCGCGGGCCGACGAGCCGAGCAGGTAGCCGAGCACGATCGCCCACAGGCCGCCGAAGCTGTCGTCGAGCGCGACCAGGATGTAGATCCCGTAGCCGATCAGCAGCGCGGCGAAGCCCTGGCCGAGGTAGGCCGAGAGACGGGTGGCGCGGCCGCGGTCGCCCGTGACCTTCCACGCCGCGGCGCGGGCGATCCGGCCGCCGTCGAGCGGGAACGCCGGCACGAGGTTGAACCCCAGCAGCAGCACGTTGGCCGAGACGAGGAAGCTCAGCCACAGCTCGAACGGGCCGGTGATGTCGACCCCGTCGAGCCGCGCCGCGCGCGAGAACGTGTCCCATCCGATGAGGGCGAGGCACACGAGCCCGCCCACCACCACGATCGCCAGCGTGACCAGCGGGCCGGCGACGGCCACCCGGAACTCCTGCCCGGGGGTCGTCGTGTCGCGGCTCATCTTCATCACGCCGCCGAAGAAGAAGAGGTCGATCCCGTTGACCTCGATGCCCTCGCGGCGGGCCTGGAGCGCGTGCCCGAGCTCGTGCAGCAGGATCGAGCCGAAGAACCCGAGGGCGGTCGCGACGGCCACGATGAAGCCCTGCTGGTCGTTGTCGAGGGCGTCGGCGAACGACTCCTGGAGCCAGAAGATGGCCAGGAACAGGATCAGGAACCACGAGACGTTGACGCCGACGCGGATCCCGAAGATCGTCGTCAGCCGGATCGAGCTGCCACCGAGCACTGGGCGTCAATGGTGGCATAGCCTGGAGGGATGGCTTATGACGTGACATTCATCCCCGGCGACGGGACCGGCCCCGAGCTGGCCGAAGCCACGCGCCGGGTGCTGGAAGCGACGGGCGTCGAGTTCAACTGGGACGAGCATCCTGCCGGTGAGGACGTCTACCGGGAGGAGGGCAACCCCTTCCCCGACCGGACGCTCGAGTCGATCAAGCGGAACGGGGTCGGCATCAAGGGCCCGACCACCACGCCGGTGGGCTCGGGCTTCCGCTCGGTCAACGTGCTGCTGCGCAAGGAGCTCGACCTCTACGCCTGCATCCGGCCCTGCAAGGCCTACAAGGGCGTCCGCACGCGGTTCCCGGAGACCGACATCGTGATCGTCCGCGAGAACACCGAGGACCTCTACGCCGGCATCGAGTTCGAGAAGGACTCGGAGGACGCCGAGAAGCTGATCGAGTTCATCGCTGGTCTTGACGGCTCGAAGATCCGCGAGCACTCCGGGATCTCGGTCAAGCCGATCTCCGTGTTCGGCTCCGAGCGGATCGTGCGTGCCGCGTTCGACTACGCGCGCGACAACGGCCGCAGGAAGGTCACGGCCGCCCACAAGGCCAACATCATGAAGTTCTCGGACGGGCTCTACCTCGAGGTCGCGCGCAGGGTGGCGGAGGACTACGACGACATCGAGTTCGAGGACCGGATCATCGACAACCTGTGCAACCAGCTCGTCTCGCGGCCCGAGGAGTACGACGTGATCGTGCTCCCCAACCTCTACGGCGACATCGTGTCCGACCTCGGGGCGGGCATGATCGGCGGCCTCGGGCTCGCGCCGGGCGGCAACATCGGCACCGAGGCGGCGATGTTCGAGGCCACTCACGGTTCGGCTCCCAAGTACAAGGGGCAGAACAAGGTGAATCCGACGGCGCTCATGCTCTCGGGCGTGCTGATGCTCCGCCACCTCGGTGAGCGCGACGCAGCCGACCGGCTCGAGGGAGCGATCGCCGCGGTGATCGAGAAGGGCGAGAAGGTCACGTACGACCTCAAGCCCTCGCGCGACGACCCGACGGCCGTCGGCACCTCCGAGTTCGCCGACGCCGTGATCGAGGAGATGAACGGTTAAATGGCTTCATCAGTCAATGTCACAGTGACCGGAGCAGCCGGCCAGATCGGTTATGCATTGCTGTTCCGGATCGCCTCGGGTCAGATGCTCGGGCCCGACACACCCGTGCACCTGAAGCTGCTGGAGATCCCAGATGCCGTGAAGGCGGCCGAGGGAACTGCGCTCGAGCTGTTCGACTGCGCGTTCCCGCTGCTGGCGGGGATCGACGTGACCGACGACGCCGCGACCGCGTTCGACGGCTGCAACGTCGCGCTCCTGGTGGGCGCCCGGCCGCGCACCAAGGGGATGGAGCGCGCCGATCTCCTGGAGGCCAACGGCGGGATCTTCAGGCCCCAGGGCGAGGCGATCGCCGGCCACGCGGCGTCCGACGTGAAGGTGCTCGTGGTGGGCAATCCCGCCAACACCAACGCGCTGATCGCGATGAACAGCGCGGACGGCGTGCCGCGCGAGCGGTTCACCGCCATGACGCGGCTCGATCACAACCGCGCGGTCGCCCAGCTCGCGGACAAGACCGGCGCGGCGGTGTCGGACATCTCGCACATGGCCGTGTGGGGCAACCACTCACCCACCATGTATCCCGACCTGTTCAACGCCAAGGTACGCGGCGAGCGCGCGTGGGATGCGGTCGGCGACGAGGCGTGGGTGGCGGACGAGTTCATCCCGCGCGTGGGCAAGCGCGGCGCGGAGATCATCGAGGCACGCGGCGCGTCCTCGGCCGCCTCGGCGGCCAACGCGGCGATCGACCACGTTCGCGACTGGGTGACCGGAACCGAGGGCGACGACTGGGTGTCGATGGCCGTGCCGTCGCCCGGCGCCTACGGCGTGGAGGAGGGGATCATCTCCTCGTTCCCGTGCCGCACGGCGAACGGTGAGTGGGAGATCGTGGAAGGGCTCGATGTGCCCGATTTCTCACGCGAGCGGATCGACCGCACCGTGAACGAGCTCAAGGAAGAACGCGACGCGGTGAAGCAGCTGGGACTAGTCGCGTAGGTGCCAACCGCGCCCTGACTTCGTGACCTTCCCCTCTTCGGCCAGACCCGGCATGACCCGGTAGAGGTAGTTCTGCTTGATCCCCATGGCTGCGGCCAGCTCGGGGATCGTGATGCCGGGCTGCTCGCCCACCAGCTGCAGCGCCTGCGCGGCGCGCGTGCCGGAGCCGCGCGGCCGCCCGCGGCGGCCGTTCGACGACGACGTCGATCGCCGGCGGCGGGTCGGCGCAGGGGCCGCGGGCTTGGTCTCAACGCCGGAGAGCGCGGCCTCGGCGGCCTCCAGCCGGTGAAACTCGTCCACCAATGGGCGCAGCTCCTTCAGCCGTGCCTGGATCTCCTTGCGCTTCTCATCGAGGAAGTCTGCCACCCTGTGTCCTTTCACTCTGACGGTGACAACTTACCAGTAAAGGTGGCCTTGCCCGGCCCTTCGTGCAAGAACGATTGCACCGCATTCCGGCAATCTTCCGTCTCGAACAGGTGTGACGTCAGCTGAGCGGTGCGCTCATCCGCACCGTGGGTGCCGTGATCGGCCTGCGCGCGGACGACCGCCTTGGTGGCGGCGTGGGCGACGGTCGGGCCTGCCGCGAGGTCGGCCGCGAACCGCCGCGCCTTCTCCAGTAGCTCCTCCTCCGGGAGCACGCGGTTGACGACGCCCCAGGCGTGCAGCGTCTGCGCCTCGTAGAGCCGGCCGGTCATGACGAACTCTCGCGCGCGGGCGGTGCCGGCTCGCTCCGCCATGCGCTGCGTGCCGCCCATCAGCGGCGTGATCCCGACCACCTTCTCGACGAGCCCGAACTGGACGCCCTCGGCGGCCCACAGCAGGTCGCAGGCGAGCGCCAGCTCGAGCCCGGCGGTCAGGCACAGGC
>JBKOYW010000532.1:0-6124 GCA_046744275.1 Actinomycetota bacterium | reverse complement strand
CACTTCGCCGAGGGCGCGCAGCCGCCGTACGGGACGCTCGTCGACGAGCGCACTTACGCGCCGTTCCACCAGCACTTCCTCGTCGCCCGGCTCGATCTCGACGTCGACGGCGAGGCCAACACGGTCTACGCGACCGAGTCCGAGGCGCTCCCGATCGGCCCCGACAACCCGCACGGCCTCGCGCTCGTGCAGCGCAATACGCCGCTGCGGACCGAGCAGGACGGCAAGCAGGACTACGACTGGAGCACGCAGCGCGCCTGGAAGGTGGTCAACGAGGGCTCCACCAACGGCCTCGGCACGCCGGTCGGCTACAAGCTCGTCCCCGGCGCGTGCTTCCCGCCGCTGATGGACCCCGGCTCGCCGGTCATGCGCCGTGCCGAGGCGATCGGCCACACGCTGTGGGTGACGCCTTTCCACGAGGACGAGCGCTGGCCGTGCGGCGAGTTCGTCGTCCAGAGCGACCAGGACCGCGGCCTGCCGGTCTGGACCGCTCAGAACCGCTCGATCGAGGACACGGACGTCGTCCTCTGGTACGTGTTCGGGGTGCACCACATCACGCGCCCCGAGGAGTGGCCCGTGATGGCGGTCGACACGATCTCGTTCTGGCTCAAGCCGGTCGGGTTCTTCGATCGCAACCCAGCGCTCGACGTGCCGCCGACCCATCGTCACTGATCTGAGGAGGAGAGACCCCATGGCCCAGGAGATCAGCAACTTCATCCACGGCAAGCGCGTCGCCGCGGCGGACGGCCAGGCCAGCGACCTGGTCGATCCCAGCACCGGCGACGTCTACGCCACCGCGCCGCTGTCCCGCCAGGCGGACATCGACGCGGCGTTCCAGGACTCCGCGCGCGCGTTCGAGAGCTGGCGCGACGCCACTCCGAGCGAGCGCCAGCGCGCCCTCTTGCGGATCGCCGACGCGTTCGAGGAGCGCGCCGAGGAGCTCGTGGAGATCGAGAGCCAGAACACCGGCAAGCCGAAGCAGCTCACGATGGAGGAGGAAGTGCCTCCGATGTGCGACCAGATCCGCTTCTTCGCGGGGGCCGCACGCATGCTGGAGGGCAAGTCGGCCGGCGAGTACATGACCGGCTACACGTCGTTCGTCCGGCGCGAGCCGGTCGGCGTGTGCGCCGCCGTGACGCCCTGGAACTACCCGGCGATGATGGCCGTCTGGAAGTGGGCGCCGGCGCTCGCGGCCGGCAACACGATGGTGCTCAAGCCCTCCGACACCACGCCGGCAAGCTCGGTGTGGATGGCCGAGGTGATGGCCGAGTTCCTGCCCGAGGGCGTCTTCAACGTCGTCTGCGGCGACCGCGACACGGGCGCCGCGCTGGTGAGCCACCCGACGCCGGCGATGGTCTCGATCACCGGCAGCGTCGGGGCCGGCATCGCGGTCGCCAAGGCCGCGGCCAACGACGTCAAGCGCGTGCATCTCGAGCTCGGCGGCAAGGCGCCGGTGGTCGTGTTCGACGACGCCGACCTCGAGCTCGCCGCTGAGAACATCGCGATCGCCGGCTACTTCAACGCAGGCCAGGACTGCACCGCGGCGACGCGCGTGCTCGCGGGCCCGCGGATCCACGACGACTTCGTCTCCGCGCTCTCCGACCAGGCCAAGAACACCCGGACCGGCCCGCCGGACGACGGCGAGGTCCTCTACGGGCCCCTGAACAACGCCAACCAGCTCGCGCACGTCAGCGGCTTCATCGAGGGCACGCCCGACCACGCCACCGTCGTGGCCGGCGGCCACCGCCAGGGCGACCGCGGGTACTTCTTCGAGCCGACCGTCGTCGACGGCCTGCACCAGGACGACGACATGATCCAGAAGGAGATCTTCGGCCCGGTCATCACGGTCCAGACCTTCGACGACGAGGACAAGGCGGTCGAGTGGGCCAACGGCGTCGACTACGCGCTCGCCTCGAGCGTCTGGACGCAGGACCACGGGCGTGCGCTGCGGATGTCGCGCCGGCTCGACTTCGGCTGCGTGTGGATCAACTGCCACATCCCGCTCGTCGCCGAGATGCCGCACGGGGGTTTCAAGAAGTCCGGCTACGGCAAGGACCTCTCGCTCTATGGCCTCGAGGACTACACGCGCATCAAGCACGTCATGAGCTACCTGGGTGAGTAATCGTCCGGACTGGGTGAAGTGGCTGCCGCCGGAGGCGACGGCCGCGATCGACCGCCACTGGAAGGCGTTGTGGGACCAGCTGCGGCTGCTCCCACAACGCCAGGCGCCCAGCGACGAGCTCGAGGTCGAGGCGATCGAGGAGCCGCAGCCGGGCGCCGCCTGGCGCGAGCGCTTCGAGGCCATGTGGCCGACCTATCGGTCGTGGTACCTGGCCGAGGGCGACGCGGCGCGGCCGAGCTACGCTGCGTGCCGCCGCGCGCTGGCCGAGCACATGCCGGAGCTCGTGCCGACCTACGAGCGGCTCGTCGACCTCGCGGGCGGCGGCGATCTCGCCTCCCGCCTGCTCTCGCTCTGGCGCCCGCCCGGCTTCATCGTCGGCTGCTCGCAGGGGGCATGGACGCGCGACGAGCCGCTTCTCGTGCGCAACTACGACTACCCGGCGGAGCGGCTCGAGGGCATCGTCTACCTCACGCAGTGGGGCGATCGCCGCGTGATCGGGATGAGCGACTGCCTGTGGGGGCTACTCGACGGCATCAACGACCGCGGGCTTGCGATCTCGCTCACGTTCGGCGGGCGACCGGACGTGGGCGACGGGTTCGCGATCCCGCTCGTGGTCCGGTACGTGCTGGAAACCTGCGACGACGTCGCCCAGGCGCGCGAGGTGCTCGCGCGGATCCCGATCCATGCGCCGCAGAACCTCACGCTGCTCGACCGCTCGGGCGCGTTCGTGACCGCCTACGTGGGGCCCGGCCGCGAGCCGCGGTTCGTCGACGTCGCGGCCACCACGAACCACCAGGGCGAGGTCGAATGGCCCGAGTACGCGGAGGCGATCCGCAGCGAGGAGCGCGAGCGCTGCGTGCTCGACCTGCTCGGCGACCCGGAGGTCGACCGCGAGCGCTTCGCCGCCGCCTTCCTCGAGCCGCCGCTGCACAGCACGGCGCACGAGCGCGGGTTCGGCACGATCTACACGGCCGCCTACGAGCCCGGCCGCGGCCGCGTCACCTACCGCTGGCCGGATCTCGCCTGGGAGCAGTCGTTCGACCGCTTCGAGCCGGGAACCCGGACGGTCACGCTGTCTTGAACGCGAGCGCGCCGGCGGGTGCCGGCTCCTGCTCTTGGTACGGCGTCCCGACGAACTGCGCCTTGACGCCGGCGATCCACTCCAGCGCGCGCTCCGTGAGCTCGTTGTCCTCTGTCTGCATGCGCGAGCGCGCGACCAGCACGCCGAGGTCGGCGCCCGGGTAGGTGTAGTCGCCCGGCGCGAGCACGCGCAGGAAGAACGCCTCGCTGTCGTCGTGCAGGCTGTGCCAGTCGTGGCCCCACCGGGCGAAGTCGATGCCGCCGCTCGCGAGCCGCCAGATGCCCGTGCGCGGCGCCTGCATGAGCTGCTCGACCTCGTCGCCGGTGTCCTTGAGGATGATCTGGCTCCAGACGTCGACGCTCGAGGCTTCCGCCCAGCGGCGGTTGATGTCGTCGACGTCGATCTCGTAGTCGATGTCCATGTACTCGAGCATGTGGAACAGGAAGAGCGGCATGTCGGCGTACGCGCCGGCCGTCACGTTCGTCATCGACGTCACGCCGCTGATGCGCGGGTTGATCTCGCCCAGGTAGAGCTCGCCGCTGTCGACGTCAGCCAGGTAGTCGATCTCCAGGAAGCCGCGGTAGCCCTCGACCGCGAGCCGGTCGCCGAGCTTCTGGGTCAGCACACGCGCCCGCTCGCGGTGCTCGGGCGACAGCGCCTCCGGGAAGATGTCGTTCCCGCACCAGCCGCCCTTGTGCGGCGTCAGCTCCGGGTGGCCGGTGAGGTCGGTCATCAGCGGGCCGACCACCGTGCCGTGGCGCGTGAGCACGGCCTCGACCGCCGCGGCGCGGTTGTTGATCCGCTTCATCACCTTGAGCTCCTGGTCCTTCATGTCGCCCGCGTAGCGGTCCCAGTCGGCTTCGGACCTGATGAAGAACGTGGTCTTGCCGGAATCGCCGTACGGCGTCTGGACCACGAGGTCGTCGCCGAGCGCCGCCGACTCCGCGAGCGTCATGAGCTCCTCGTACGTCGTCGCGCGCCCGAGCGTGTTCGGCGCGCTCGGCACGCCGGCCTCGTTGCCGAGCTGGGTGGTGACGATCTTCGAGTCGAGCCGGTGGCGCAGCTCGGCCGACGGGTGCGCGATCTCGAGCCCGGCCGCCGCGGCCGCCGCCTCGGTCTCGTCGTCGAACATGACGAAGATCGCCTTCCCTCCGCCGCCGCGGCGCTTGACCAGGTCGAGCACCTCCTTGTGCTCGAGCAGGTAGTTGCAGACGTCCTCCATCGACTCGAACTCGCGGTACGGACGCTCCCCGGGCACGAAGACGCGCGGGTGGTTGCCCTCGAACGAGTCGAAGTAGTTGACGTAGAAGAAGTTGCGCAGCCAGCGATCGATCCCCAGCAGGTTGAACGCGGTCGGCGAGATGAAGTAGATCGGCGTCTCGTTGGTGCGGAAGAACGCACGGATCTCGGAGATGCCCCGGAGCGTCTCGGCCATGGCCGGATCCTCTCGCGCGTGCACGCGCGTGTCCAACGGTTCAGACTCCAAACGGCGCGGCGCGAGTTGGTGCGGCGGACGGTTGCCACGCGCGGCGCGGATGCGCGAGGCTCGCTTCACCGAGGGGACGAGGAGGAGAGATGGCATCCGTAGGGGAAGAGACGGCCACGCCGTCGCTGTGGGAGCAGATCTGGCGCCGCAAGCCGGTCACCGTCATGACGGAGGAGACCGGCACCGACACCGAAGGCGGTGAGCTGAAGCGCACGATCGGGCTGTTCCAGCTCTCGCTGTTCGGCATCGGCGCCACCGTCGGCACCGGCATCTTCATCGTGCTGACCTCCGCGGTGCCGGAGGCCGGCCCCGCCGTCGTCTGGGCGTTCGTGATGGCCGGCGTCGTGGCCGGGCTCACCGCCATCTGCTACGCCGAGCTGGCGAGCGCCGTCCCGGTCTCCGGCTCGTCGTACTCGTACGCGTACGCCACGCTCGGCGAAGGCATCGCGATGGTGGTCGCCGCATGCCTGCTGCTCGAGTACGGCGTGTCCGCGGCCGCGGTCGCGGTCGGCTGGTCGCAGTACCTCAACGAGCTGCTCGACAACCTGTTCGGCTTCACCATCCCCGACAACCTCTCGAACGCGCCCGAGGCCGACGGCATCATCAACCTGCCCGCGATCGTGCTCGTCGTGCTCTGCACGCTGCTGCTGATCCGCGGCGCCAGCGAGTCGGCGAAGGTCAACGCGGCGATGGTGCTGATCAAGATCGGCGTGCTCGTGCTGTTCATCGTCGTCGGCGTGACCGGCTGGAACTCCGACAACCTGTCCGACTTCGCGCCGTTCGGCGTGTCGGGCATCACCTCGGCGGCCGGCATCATCTTCTTCTCCTACATCGGGTTGGACGCCGTCTCGACCGCCGGCGAGGAGGTGCACAACCCACGTCGGAACCTGCCGCTGGCGATCCTCATCGCGCTGGTCACGGTGACCACGCTGTACGTGCTCGTCGCCCTCGTCGCGGTCGCCGCGCAGCCGTTCGAGGCGTTCGAGGACCAGGAGGCGGGCTTGTCGGCCATTCTCGAGAGCGTGACCGGATCCAGCTGGCCGGCCTCGGTGCTCGCGGCCGGGGCGGTGATTTCGATCTTCAGCGTGACGCTGGTGGTCATCTACGGCCAGACGCGGATCCTGTTCGCCATGGGCCGCGACGGGATGGTGCCGCCGATCTTCCACAAGCTGAACCCGCGCACGCTCACTCCGGTGCCCGCCACGATCATCGTCGCGGTCATCGTCTCGCTGCTCGCCGGCCTGCTGCCGATCAACTTCCTCGCGGAGATGACGAGCATCGGCACGCTGACGGCGTTCCTGATCGTCTCGGTGGGCGTGATAGTGCTGCGCCGGCGCGCGCCCGACCTGCCGCGCGGCTTCAAGGTGCCCGGCTATCCGGTCACGCCGATCCTGTCGATCCTGGGTTGCTTCTGGATCATCAAGGACCTGCGTGC
>JBKOYW010000540.1:0-5530 GCA_046744275.1 Actinomycetota bacterium | reverse complement strand
GGCACGCTGTACTCCGATGTCATCGAGTCCGGTGGCGGTACCGGCGCGGCGACGATCAAGTCGCACCACAACGTCGGCGGGCTGCCCGACGACCTGCGCTTCGAGCTGGTCGAGCCGCTGCGGGCGCTGTTCAAGGACGAGGTCCGCGCCGTCGGCGCCGAGCTGGGGCTGCCCGAGCGCCTGGTCTGGCGCCAGCCGTTCCCGGGCCCGGGCCTGGCGATCCGCGTCGTCGGCGGCGAGGCGACGAAGGAGCGCCTCGACACGCTGCGCAACGCCGACTTCATCCTCCAGGACGAGATCCGCAAGGCGGGCCTGTACCGCGAGCTGTGGCAGTCCTTCTGCGTGCTGCCCGACGTGCGCACCGTCGGCGTGCAGGGCGACGAGCGCACCTACGGCTACGTCGTCGCGATCCGCGCCGTCACGTCCGACGACGCGATGACCGCCGACTGGGCGCGGCTGCCCTACGACCTGCTCGAGCAGATCGCGTCGCGCATGATCGGCGAGATCCGCGAAGTGAACCGGGTCGTGCTTGACATCACGTCCAAGCCGCCCGGCACGATCGAGTGGGAGTAGCGCAGCCGCCGCCCGGCGGCGACGGGCCGCCGCGGCGCGAGACCCCGTGGGACCACGCGCCGCGTGAGCCGGCGCCGCCGCCGCCCGGCCTCTCGACCCGCGCCAAGGTGGCGGCCGGCGCGTTCATCGCAGTGCTCTACGCGGGCGGCATGAGCGCCCGCGGCGACGTGCTGCCCGGCGTGGTCGGAGGGATCCTCGCCGGGGTCCTCCTCTTCCTCGTGCTCAACCGGATCGAGGAACGTCGCCGGAGCCGGTGAGCCAGCGCGTGCCCCGGTGCACCGAGCGCCTGGTCACGCGCACCGTGGCGCGGCGGGTCGGCTTCCTGGTCTTGACCATCGGCACGCCGGGCGTGATGCGGGCGTCGCGGTCGCGGGCGATCTCGGCCGCGATCAGCGCCCGGTCGTAGACGCCAACCGCCGAGGTGGCCGGATGTCCGAACGGGTCAGCGCCGCCCTCGCCGCGCGCGAGCGGGCTTCATGTTCTTGAGCCAGTGCGTCCCGCGGTGCACCTTGCGGAGCGGCCGCGGGCGCATGGTGTTGGCGTCGCGCGTGTTCGGGCGCGGGATCCAGCGGAGCGCGTGCGTCTTGCTCCTGGTCCCGGACGCGGCACGGGCGCGCGTGAGCGCCGCGCCGCCGATCGCCGTGTCGCGGTCGGCCGCGATCTGCGCTGCGGTGAGCGCGCGGTTGTACACGCGCACCTCGTCGATCAGGCCGCTGAACCACTCCGGCCAGACCGCGTTGCCGCCGATCCGCAGCGGGCTGCTCGAGGTCAGCGCCGTGCCGGTGAGCGGGCTGTTCGCGACCTCGGTGCCGTTCACGTAGAGCCGCATCGTCACCGCGTTCCACGTGGCGGCGAGGTGCGTCCAGGTGTTCAGCGGCAGAGCCGCAGGCCCGCGAAGCCCGACGTCGTCGTTCGTGTAGACGTGGACGCTCGGGCGCGTGGTGCTGGTGTTGCCGTACAGCGCGTACGAGAGCTGTCCCGGCTGCTCCTTGAGCACGACCGTGCGCCAGGTGGTCCCGAGCGCGGCCGGGCGGACCCAGGCCTCCATCGTGATCCCGGTCGTCAGGTCGAGCGAGGCGGAGTCCGCCACCGTGACCCAGTCGTTGACGCCGTCGAAGGACAGGGCGCCGCCGTAGCGGCCGGCGGTGGTGCGGGTCGCCCCGGAGAGCGTGCCGGTGTTGCCGGCGCCCGACGAGTCGGTCGCGGTCGTCCCGGTCGTCTCGTTGAAGCCCCAGGCTCCGACGAGGCCCGAGGCCGGCGGCGGCGCCGTCGTCACGTTGAGCGTGACCGGGATCGTGGCCGGCGACCCGGTCGCGCCCGCAGCGGTCACCGTCACGGAGCCGCTGTAGGTGCCAGGCGTGAGGCCTGCGGCGTTGGCCGTCACGGACAGGCCGGCCGGCGCGGTTCCGCTCGCGGGGGCCACGGCGAGCCAAGGGGCGTTGTCGGACGCTGTGAACGACAGCGTCCCGGAGCCGGTGTTGGCCACGTTGAGCGTCTGGCCGGGCGGCGCCGCGCCGCCCTGGACGGCGCTGAACGAGAGGCTCCCGGGGGAGACCGACAGCGCCGGCGGCGGCGCCGTAGCCAGCGTCAGCGTGACCGGGATCAGCTTCGGCGAGCCGTCCGCGCCGGCGGACTCCACGCGCACCGTCGCGGTGTGCGTGCCGGCGGCCAGGCCGGCGGTGTTGACCGCGACGCTGAGGTCCCGCGGGGCGGTGCCTGTGCCCGGCGTGACCGTCAGCCACGGCGCGTCGTCGGAGGCCGTGAAGTTCAGCGTACCGCCGCCGGTGTTGGTCACCGACAGCGTCTTGGCGGCAGGGTTCGCCGCGCCGGCCGTGCCGCTGAACGACAGCGACGTCGGCGCCACCGCCAGCACGGGCGGGGGCGGCGGGCCTGCGGGCGCTCCGAACACGTACGCCGACGCCGGGCCGTCGCTCCAGACCGCACCGGTCCGCCACGTGTCGGGCAGCGCGGTCAGCGACTCGTCCCAGCTCGTCTGCTCGGCGCCGCCGGTGCCGCCGGCACGGTCGTGCCAGCGCAGCGTGCCCGAGCCGTCGGCCGGGTTGAGCAGGCTGATCCAGTACGCCTGTCCGGCGTCGATGTTCGGGATGTTGACGGGGACCTTGTTCCAGGCGCCGGCCGTGAGGCTCTCGAGCCGGCCTGAGCCGAGCAGCGTCGTGGGCTGCCCGCCGCTGTCGGCGTAGAGGCCGAGCACGAGGTCGCTCGCGGTCGACTCCTCGGAGAGGTAGAGGTTCAGCTCGGTCGCCGTGCCGGAGTTCGTCGCGGTCGTCCGGTAGACCTCGGCCTTGCCGGGTTCGGCGCGGCTGACGTTGCTGCCGATCACGTCGGCGCCCGCGAGCTTCACCGCAGTCGCGCGCTCGAAGGTCGCGGTCAGCGTCGTGTCCGCGTTGATCACCGTCGTGTGATTGCGCGCGCCGGCGTTGCTCCACGACGCGAACGTGTACGCCGAGCCGCCGAGCGTCTGCGGCGTCTCGGCCCCGATGCCGTTGGTCGACCCCTGGATCACCTCGCGCGTGAACGGCGCGGTCACCGTCTCGGAGCCGAGCGTCAGCTTCAGGCCGGCCGGCTGGCTGGCGAGCGTGAGCTGCACGGTCTTCGGGTCCAGCCGCCGCGTGGCGGTGCCGGTCAGGCCTTGGGAGTCACGCGCCGTGAGCTCGATCTCGAGGTAGGACGGGAACTCGTGGTCGGGCGCCGGGAACGAGCCGCCCGCGACACCGCCGAACGACTGCAGCGGGTGCGTGTGGCAGGAGCCGCTGTCGCGATTGCAGTGCTCGAGGTTGATGTCCCACGTCAGGCCACTCGGCGGGATGGGGTTGCCGGCATGGTCGGTCGCCGAGCCACTGAAGGTGATCGTGTCGTCGACCTTCCACTTCGTGTCCGGACTGGGCGACGTGATCGTGATGATCGGGACCGGCGGCGTGCCGGCGGTGATCGGGACGTTGACCGTGTCCGTCAGCCCGCCGGGGTCGGTGACGCGCAGCCGCGCGGTGTAGGTGCCCGTGACGGTGTAGGTGAAGCTCGGCGTGGCGGACGTCGAGTCGTCGAACGCGCCGTCGCCGTCGAGGTCCCAGGCGTAGGTGATCGGCGAGCCGTCGGGGTCGCTCGAGGCGCGGCCGTCGAAGGCCACGGTCAGCGGGACCTCGCCGGTGGACGGGGTCGCCGTGGCGCGCGCGATCGGCGCGCGGTTGGTGACCAGCGCGCGCACGCGCCGGATCGTGCCGCCGTCGAGGTCGACGTAGTACAGGTCGCCGCCCGGACCGAACTGCAGCTCCACCGGGTTCGCCGCGCCGGAGACGAACGTGAGGCGGTTGTTGGGGTCGGGCAGGCCGTTGCTGCCGGCGAGCATCGCCCAGATGCAGTCGCGGCTGTAGTCGGAGAAGAACAGCGCGCCGTTGTAGGAGGCCGGGAAGCTGCCGCCGGGCGGGTTGAACGCGAGCCCGGAGATCGACGAGGAGCCGGTGCCGCAGGCCTCGCCGGTGACCACGCGGGCCGAGTGGTTGTACGTGTAGTACGGCGCCGCGTGCGCCCCGGTGCCCTGCGCGTACAGGTTCTCGCAGATGCTCAGGTTGAGGTTGTCGTAGGAGTCCATGCGCCCAGTGCCCTCGTAGCAGGGCCAGCCGAAGTTGCGGACCTCGGCCGTCGGCGTCGGGACGCGGTTGATCTCCTCCCAGTCGTTCCAGCCGACGTCGCCGGACCACACCTCGTTGGTGCCCGGCCGGATCGTGATGCGGAACGGGTTGCGCAGGCCGTGCGCGACGATGCGCCGCGCGTTCGGGTCCGAGCTGGTGTTGGGGTTGCCGGCCATCGCGGCGCCGGAGTCGGGGTTAACCCGCAGGATCGCCCCGTCCAGGCTCGTCGGGTCGCCGGTCGTCCGGACGTCCTGGCTGCGCAGCGCGCCGCCCTCGGCGGTCGGCGGTGTCATGGCGCCGCCCACCGGGGCCGGCGGGTCGCCGCAGGGGTTGACGGGCGAGCCGTCCTGGCCGTAGTCCGCGAAGTTGAAGCTGGCGCCGTCGCCGCCGCTGACATACAGCGCGCCGTCCTGACCGAAGGCCAGGCTGCCGAGCGAGTGGCTCGGGTACTGCTGGCACCAGTCCTCGATCAGCACCTGCTCGACGCCGCCCACGATCCGCGACAGCCGGCCGCTGATCACGCAGCCGTCGGCGGTGGCGCCGGGGGGCGTCGGGCACGAGTCGCCCCAGCGCGGGAACTGCGTCGAGTTGGGATCCTTGTTGTAGGCGTAGAGGACGTAGACGTACGGCCGCGTCGAGAACTGCGGGTCGAGCGCGATGCTCATCAGGCCGCGGTCCCAGAAGTCGTGCACCTGCTGGCTGAGGTCGGCGAAGACCGTCGGCGTGGGATCGCCGAAGTCGTCGAACACCTTGATGCGTCCGCTCTTCTCGGCCACGAAAATGCGCCCGTCGGGGGCGAAGCGCACCGCCATCGGGTTCGTGAGCCCGCTCAGCGCCACGGTCTCCTGGAAGCCCGAGGGAGGCGCGGCCGCGGCGGCGCGCAGCGTGGCGGCGGCGCCGGTCAGCGAGGCGCCGTCGAACGCTCCCTCGCCGGTGCCGGCGAAGGCTGCGGAGGGCAGGACGAGCAGGGCGCCCAGCACGGCCAGCAGAGCGGCGGTCCGGGCGCGCCGGGAGCGGACCGTAGGAAGGGGCATGCGGCGACCCTATGGCCGCTTCTGCGATGTCCAACTAACCGTTCGGACAGACCCGCTAGAGGGGTCGACAAGTATTCCCGAACCCGCTACCGATCAGGAAGTTCTGTCCCAGTCGAGCAGCGACGGGAGTGGGTCGAACGGCTGACCGCCGTCGTACCAGCCGGGGCCGGTCCACATCTCGAAATGCAGGTGGCAGCCGCTGGCCCGGCCGGTCTGGCCGACGTAGCCGATCAGCTGGCCGGTGTGGACGCGCTCGCCCTCGTTCACGAGCGCGGC
>JBKOYW010000022.1:0-5637 GCA_046744275.1 Actinomycetota bacterium | reverse complement strand
GGACGACCTCGGGCCGCACCCTAAGTACCCGGATAGCCTCTACACCATTACGGGACCCCCCCCCGTGTCCGGGGTAACCGTACGCCCCGCCTGGGCGGGGCTTCCGCCGCTCGGGGCTGGCACGCTTCCGGCATGCCACTCACGCTCGGTCGACGCGGGACTCGTCTACTTGATGAAGAGGATCTCCGAGTACTTCGGGAGCGGCCAGAGGTCGTCCGGCACGATCTTCTCGAGCCGGTCGGCCACCTCGCGGGCTGCGTTCATGGCCGGGAGCACGGTGTTCTGGACGTACTTGGCCTCGTCCAGGACGTCGCCGTCCTCGGGGTGGTCGCGGTTGGCGGTCTCGAGCGCGAAGACCGACTCGACGAAGTCGTCGATCAGGCCGCCGAGCTCCTCCTTGAGCCGCTTGACACCCTGGCTGTCGTCGGCCGCGTCGAGCGTGGCGAACCACTGGATCGCGGCCGGCATCAGCATCGTGCGGGCCATCGACGCCGCCGTCTCGCCCTCGATGTTGAGCGTCGTGACGTACTGCTCGAGCAGCACCTCGTAGCGCGACTCGAGCTCGCGCTCGGACAGCACCTCGTACTTGCCGAACACGCCGACGGTGCTCGGCTCGAGCAGCCACGGGAGCGCGTCGGGCGTCTGGCGCAGGTTCGCGAGCCCGCGCTGCTCGGCCTCCGCGTGCCACTCGTCGGCGTAGTTGTCGCCGTCGAACACGATCCGCTTGTGCGCGGCCCAGGCGGCGCTGACCGCGGACAGCACGGCGCTCTCGAACGACTCGCCGCCGCCCTGGAGCCGCTCGATCTCGCCGGCCAGCTCGTCGATCGCCTCGGCGACGATCGTGTTGAGCACGGTGTTCGGGAATGCGAGCGACATCGACGAGCCGGCCGCACGGAACTCGAACTTGTTGCCGGTGAAGGCGAACGGCGAGGTCCGGTTGCGGTCGCCGCCGTGCATCGGGAGCGAAGGCAGCACGGAGGCGCCCAGCTCGAGGTAGGTCTGCGGCGTCGCGGCGTCGCCCGAGCCGGACTCGATCGCCGAGAACACCTTCTGCAGCTCGGCGCCGAGGAAGATCGAGATGATCGCCGGCGGCGCCTCGTTCGCGCCCAGCCGGTGGTCCTGCCCCGGCAGCGCGACGGAGGCCCGCAGCAGCTGCTGGTGCTTGTCCACCGCCTGGATCACGGCCGCGCAGAAGAACAGGAACTGCAGGTTCTCGTGCGGCGTGTCGCCCGGCTCGAGCAGGTTGTGGCCGGTGTCGGTTCCCATCGACCAGTTGTTGTGCTTGCCGGACCCGTTGACGCCCGCGAACGGCTTCTCGTGCAGGAGGCACACGAGGCCGTAGCGCCGCGCCACGTTCTGCATCACCTGCATCGTCAGCTGCTGGTGGTCGCAGCCCACGTTGGAGTTCTCGAAGACCGGCGCGACCTCGTACTGCGCCGGCGCGACCTCGTTGTGGCGCGTCTTGATCGGCACGCCGAGCTTGGCGAGCTGCTGCTCGGTCTCGAGCATGCAGGCCAGCACGCGCTCGGGGATCGACCCGAAGTAGTGGTCGTCGAGCTCGTGGCCCTTCGGCGGCTTGGCGCCGAACAGCGTGCGGCCGGTGGTGAACAGGTCCGGGCGCTCGAAGTAGAAGCGCTCGTCGATCAGGAAGTACTCCTGCTCCGGACCCACCGTCGTGAAGACGCGCGAGGACGCCTCGTCGCCGAACAGCCGCAGGGCGCGCACGGCGGTGCTGGACAGCGCGTCCATCGAGCGCAGCAGCGGGATCTTGTGGTCCAGCGCCTCACCGGTCCACGACGCGAACGCCGTCGGGATGCAGAGCACCGCGCCGTTCGGGTTCTCGAGGATGAACGCGGGCGAGGTCGGGTCCCACGCGGTGTAGCCGCGCGCCTCGAACGTGGCGCGGATGCCGCCGGTCGGGAACGACGACGCGTCCGGCTCGCCCTGGATCAGCTCCTTGCCCGCGAACTCGGCGATCGCGTTGCCGTCGCCCGTGGGGGCGTAGAAGGAGTCGTGCTTCTCGGCGGTCATGCCGGTCAGCGGCTGGAACCAGTGCGTGAAGTGCGTGGCGCCGCGCTCCATCGCCCATTCCTTCATGGCGGTGGCGACGGCGTCGGCGAGCGCGGGGTCGAGCATCTCGCCGGCCTCGAGCGTCTCCTGGAGCTGGCGGTAGACGGCCTTCGGGAGCCGCTGGCGCTGGACGGCGGTCGAGAACACGTTCTCGCCGAAGACGTTGGCGCCAGGCTGGGTCAGATCGCTCTGCCCGAGCGAGCCGCCGTTCGGGCTCCACTGGGCGGCGTGGACATTGGACGTACGCGTGCGCGGGGGCATAGGTGTCGTGGATCCTCCTCCGGGACAGGTCCTGGGTCAGCGGGCCAGCCTAGACACCAGCCGCGCCGGGTTCGTTGTCCAAATGTCCAAAGATCGCGCGCGCGCGTTCGACCTAGCCGTCGAAATAGAGCGGGAACTCGTACGGGTGCGGGCGGATCTTCACGCGATCCGACTGCTCGCGCCGGAACTCGATGTACGTCTGGATCAGGTCGTCCGTGAACACGTCGCCCTTGGTGAGGAAGTCGTGGTCGGCCTCGAGCGCGTCGAGCGCCTCGTCCAGCGAGGTGGGGACGGTCGGGATGTCCGCGAGCTGATCCGGAGGCAGCTCGTAGAGGTTCTGGTCGATCGGCTCGCCCGGATCGAGCTTGCGCTCGATCCCGTCCAGGCCCGCCATCAGCATCGCCGGGAACGCGAGGTACGGGTTGGCGAGCGGGTCGGGCGGGCGGAACTCGACGCGCTTGGCCTTCGGCGTCGGCGAGTACATCGGGATCCGGACGGCGGCCGAGCGATTGCGCTGGGAGTGCTTGAGCAGCACCGGCGCCTCGTAGCCCGGGACCAGCCGGCGGTAGGAGTTCGTCGACGGCGCGCAGAACGCCAGCAGCGCGTTGGCGTGCGCCAGCAGGCCGGCCGCGTAGTGGAGCGCGAGCGGCGACAGCAGCGCGTAGCCGTCGGCGGCGTGCATGAGCGTCTCGCCGCCCTTCCACAGCGACTGGTGCACGTGCATCCCCGAGCCGTTCTCCTCGAAGATCGGCTTCGGCAGGAACGTGGCCGACTTGCCCGCCAGCTTCGCGGTGTTCTTGACCACGTACTTGTGCAGCTGCAACGCGTCCGACATCTCGAGCAGCGGCAGGAAGCGCAGGTCGATCTCGCCCTGGCCGGGTCCGCCGACCTCGTGGTGATGGCTCTCGGTCCGGATGCCGAGCGCCTCGAGCACCATCACCATCTGCCCGCGCAGGTCGCTCAGGGTGTCGTTCGGCGGCGCCGGGAAGTAGCCCTCCTGCGAGCGGTTCTTGTAGCCGAGCGCGGACAGCCCCTCGCCGCGGCGCTGGAACCCCTGCCCGGAGGTCCAGTGGCCCTCTTCAGAGTCGACCTCGTAGAACGCCGTGTTCGCCTGCTGGTCGAACGCGACGTGGTCGAAGACGTAGAACTCGGCCTCGGGGCCGAAGTAGGCGACGTCGGCGACGCCGCTCGAGCGCAGGTGCTCCTCGGCCTTGATCGCGACGTAGCGCGGGTCGCGCGTGTAGGGCTCGCGCGTGATCGGGTCGAGCACCGTGCAGACGAGCGAGATCGTCGGCGCCTCGTAGAACGGGTCGAGGATCGCGGTCGAGGGGTCGGGCATCAGCAGCATGTCCGACTCGTAGATCTCCTGGAAGCCGCGGATCGAGGAGCCGTCGAACCCGATCCCCTCGCTGAAGGCGTCCTCGTCGAGCGTCGTGAGCGCCATGCCCATGTGCTGCCAGGTGCCCGGCATGTCGGTGAACTTGAGGTCCACCATCCGCGCGCCGTGGCGCGCGGCCAGGTCGAGCACGTCGCTCGGCTCCGCCGCGCGCCCGCCAACGAGCGCGCGGATGCTGAGCGGTTCGGTCGTCTTTCCGTTCACGACGTCGGCAATCGACATGCCGTCCTCCTCCGGTCGCAAAAGGCCGAGCGGATTGTGCTCAGGCCGCGCCCGGCGCGTCCATGGCCGCGTGGCCAAAGATCGGGCGCGGCGGTTCGCCCTCGACCGGATGGAGAAACCCGAACCGGGAATCTTCGACACGGGGACAAAGACCCCTTGGCCTCCGCGGCCGACCATTCCGGCGGATGGTTCCCGGAAGAGGAGGACTTGCGATGAGAAGGACCGGCACGGCGCTGCTGGGGGCGGCGCTTGCCTCTGCGTTGCTGCCAGCCGTGGCGCACGCAGACACGCTCGACGCCGCGACCAATGGAGCGCTGCCGGACAGCGTGGCGATCAACTCGATCTGGGTGATGGTGGCGGCCCTGCTCGTGATCTTCATGCAGGCGGGCTTCGCGTTCCTGGAGATCGGCTTCTCGCGCGCCAAGAACGCGGGCACCGTGGTGGCGAAGATCCTCACGAACTTCTCGATCGCCGGCCTCATGTACTGGGCCTGCGGTTTCGCCTTCGCGTTCGGCGTCGGCGAGATCATCGGCCACGACGGCTTCTTCCTGCGTGGATACGGCGACCCGCTCACGGCCTTCCCGGTCATGGGCCTGTCCGACGCCACGATCGAGACGAAGTGGATGTTCCAGTTCTCGTTCTGCGCGGTCTCGCTCGCGATCGTCTGGGGGACGACGCTCGAGCGGATCAAGTTCGGCGTCTACATCATCTACGCCGCGATCTTCGCCGGGTTCATCTTCCCGGTCGCCTCGCACTGGGTGTTCGGCGGCGGCTGGCTGCAGAGCAACCTGGGCATGCAGGACTTCGCCGGCTCGACGGCGGTCCACCTGATCGGCGCGACCGGCGCCCTGGCGGTGCTGCTCCAGCTCGGAGCGCGGCGCGGCAAGTACGGGCCCGACGGGCGCCCGCGGGCGATCCCGGGGCACTCGATGCCGCTGTTCGGTCTCGGCGTGCTGATCCTGTGGCTGGGCTGGTTCGGCTTCAACCCGGGCTCGACGCTCGGCGCGCTCGACGGGCGCTTCCCCGAGGTCGCGCTCGTGACGATGCTGGCCGCCGCCGCCGGCGTGCTCGCCTCGATCGCCACGGCGTACTGGAAGACCGGCACGATCGACATCGGCATGGCCGGCAACGGCGCGATCGGCGCGCTGGTGGCGATCACGGCGCCGTCGGGCTACGTCGAGGCGTGGACGGCGCCGATCATCGGCGCCATCGCCGGCGTCATCGTCCCGCTCGGCGTGTACTGGATCGACAAGCGGATCGACGACCCGGTCGGTGCGCTGACCGCACACGGCCTGTGCGGCGTCTGGGGCACGCTGGCGTGCGGCATCTTCACAGCGCCGCGGTTTGCCGAGTACAACGGCTTCGGCGAAGCCGGGCTGATCTACAACGGCTCGTTCGAGCAGCTCGGCGCCCAGGCGCTCGGCATCGTGGTCGTGTTCGCGTTCGTGTTCACGCTCTCGTACGCCACGTTCTGGGCGATCAAGAAGACCTACGGCCTGCGCGTGACGACCGAGGAAGAGGAAGCCGGACTGGACATCTCCGAGCATGGCATGTACGGGTATCCGGAGCAGTTCATCCCGGCGCCCGAGCTCATCGGGTACGGCCCCGCGCCGGCCGCGCGGCCGCGTGAGGTGCCGACGGGCGCCACGGCGAAGGAGGTTCCGGTCACGTGAAGAAGATCGAGGCGT
>JBKOYW010000256.1:0-5037 GCA_046744275.1 Actinomycetota bacterium | reverse complement strand
GTTCAACTACCCGACGTTCGCCGAGTCGTACAAGGTGGCCGCGCTCGACGCGGCCAACCGGATCAGGGGTTAGGCTGGCCAGGCGTCTCGGCGGCGGAGGCCTCCGCGGCCGCCTCGCGCGCCGCCTCGGCAGCTTCACGCGCATCGGCTGCCGCCGCCTCGCTCGCCTCCTCGGCCGCCCGCCGCGCCTCCGGGGAACGGGGCGGCGGGCTGTCCGCGGCTCCGGCCAGCCGCTGCGTCAGGTTCCCGAGCGCCTGCGAGAACTCGCTCGGGATCACGAAGATCTTGTTCGCCTCGCCGCGCGCGAGCTGCGGCAGCATCTGGAGGTACTGGTAGGAGAGCAGCCGCTCGTCCGGCGCGCCGTCGTGGATCGCCTGGAACACGGTCTCGATGGCCTTCGCCTCGCCCTCGGCGCGCAGGATCGCCGCCGTGCGCGCGCCCTCGGCCTTGAGCACGGCTGACTGCTTGTCGCCCTCCGCGGTGAGGATCGCCGACTGCTTGACGCCCTCGGCCGTGAGGATCGTCGCGCGCCGGTCGCGCTCGGCCCGCATCTGCTTCTCCATCGCCTCCTGCACCGTGCGCGGCGGCTCGACCGACTTGAGCTCGACGCGATTGACCCGGATGCCCCACTTGCCGGTCGCCTCGTCGAGCACGACGCGCAGCTGCGAGTTGATCTGGTCGCGCGACGTCAGCGTCTCCTCCAGCGTCATGCCGCCGATCACGTTGCGCAGCGTGGTGACGGTGAGCTGCTCGATCGCCTGCAGCGGGTTGGCGACCTCGTACGTGGCCGCCTTCGCGTCGGTGATCGTGAAGTAGATGACGGTGTCGATCCCGACCACGAGGTTGTCCTCTGTGATCACCGGCTGGGGCGGGAAGGAGACGACCTGCTCGCGCAGGTCGAGCAGCGGCTTCACGCGATCGATGAAGGGGATCACCAGTGCCAGCCCCGGATCGAGCGTGCGGGCGTAACGCCCGAGCCGCTCGACGATCCCGGCCCGCGCCTGCGGCACGATCCGGATCGCCCTGGCGGCGACGATCAACAGGAACACGGCAAGCACGATCAACGCGATCAGCCCAGGTTCCATCTCTGCCTCCTCACTCCGCGACGAGCGCCGTGGCGCCCCTGATCTCGAGCACCTGTACACGCTTGCCCGCCTCGATCACCTGGTCCTCGTCGAACGCCCGCGCGGTCCACACTTCGCCGTCGATCCGCACGCAGCCGACGCCCTCGTCGTTCGAGATCCGCTCGACGACCAGGCCCGAGCGGCCGACCAGCGCCGCGGTGCCGGTGCGCAGGCGCGGCGCCTGCCGGATGTGGCGGAGCGCTACCGGCCGCAGCGCGGCGAGAAATAGGAGCGAGACGACGAGGAACGAGATCCAGCTCAGGACGTCGCCCCCACCGGCGCCGGACACCAGCGCGGCGACGAGCGCACCGGCCGCGAACGGCGCGAGGAAGAACCCCAGGGTGAAGATCTCCCCGACTCCGAAGACCACCGCGACGATCAGCCAGATCACCCACGCGTCCATGGCGTGAGCGTACCTAGCGCAGGGACTTTCTCGATACCGGGAAGTCGAAGTAGCGATCCGGGTAACGCTCGTTTCGCAGCGTGAAGTGCCACCACTCGTTCGCGTAGTACTCGAAGCCCGAGTCCTCCATCGTGCGCTTGAGCAGCAGGCGGTTCTTGCGTGGCCGGCCCTTGATCCGCGCGTCGAACGTGTGCGAGCGCGGGTCGAAGCAGTCGTAGCTGGTACCCATGCGGACCGAGTTGTCCGGGAACCGGCGGCGTTGCGGCGCCGTGCAGCTGACGAGGCCGAACTCGCGGCGCGTCCAGACCGGCTGCGGCTCGGCGGGGAGCCTGACGAGCGTCAGGTCGACGGTACCGCCGCGGCTGTGGCCGGACCGGTGCGCGAGGTAGCCGTCCTCGAACAGCCGGCGCTTGGCGACGCGCGGGTAGAACTCGCGCTTCATCGTGCGGCTTTCGTTGGATGCCCAGCGGGCGAAGTGGTCGACCGCGCGCTGGGGGCGGTAGCAGTCGTAGACCTTGAGCGTGTAGCCGCGCCTGCGGATCCGTCGCTGCGCGCGGTGCAGGGCACGCGCCGCTCGTCGCGTGAGGATGCAGACCGGCTCGCGGTAGCCGTCGATCCGCCGGCCGACGAAGTTGTACGGCGTCTCGTAGCGGATGTCCTGGAGGATCGTGGGGTCGACGTCGTCCAGCGCGACGAAGCTGGATGGCGCCGCGAGGGCCAGGGCCAGCACCGCGCCGATCATGCCGTCAGCAGCGCCTTCGCGAAGTCGTCGGGGTCGAACGGGCGGAGGTCCTCGAGCTGCTCCCCGATCCCGATCAGCTTGACGGGGATGCCGAGCTCGTTCGCGATCGCCAGCGCGATGCCGCCCTTGGCCGTGCCGTCGAGCTTGGTCAGCACGATGCCGGTCACGTCGACCGCCTCGCCGAACAGCTTCGCCTGGCGGACGCCGTTCTGGCCCGTGGTGGCGTCGACCGTCATGAGCGTCTCGTGCGGCGCGTCCGGCATCTGCTTGGTGATCACGCGCCGGACCTTGGATAGCTCCTCCATCAGGTTGTGCTGCGTGTGGAGGCGGCCGGCGGTGTCGATGATCACCACGTCGGCGCCTCGCTCGCGGGCGCGGGCGACGGCGTCGAACGCGACGGCGCCGGGGTCGGAGCCCTCGGCGCCCTTGACGAAGTCGACCTCGGCGCGCTCGGCCCAGCGCTCGAGCTGCTCGACGGCGGCGGCGCGGAACGTGTCGGCGGCCCCCACCACGACCTTCTGGCCGAGCGTGTGGCGCAGGTGCCAGGCGAGCTTGCCGATCGTGGTCGTCTTGCCGGTGCCGTTGACGCCGACGACGAGGATGACCGCCGGCTCGGGTCGGATGTCGATCGTGTCGTCGCCCGTGCGGGCGATCTCGGCGAGCAGCTCGGCCAGGCGGGCGGTGAGCGCCTCGCCGCCGACCAGATCGCCCTCCTCCGCCTCGCGCTCGAGCTTCTCGACCACCTCGGCGGTCGTGCGCGCGCCGACGTCGGCATAGATCAGCGCCTCCTCGAGCCGCTCCCAGGTCTCCTCGTCCAAGTCACCCTCGAACAACGTCGCCTGCACCTCGGCGGCCAGGGCCTCGCGGGTCTTGCGCATGGAGTCGCGCAGGCGGCCGAAGAAGCCGCGGCGCCGCTCCTCGCCCTCGCCGGGGTCGGGCGCGTCGGGCGTGACGGACTCGCCGTGGGTGATGAAGAGGTGGTGCCAGTCGCGTGCCATCCGCTAGCCCACCGCCGGGATGATCTCGCGGCCGATCCGCTTCACGATCTCGAGGTCGTCGTGCTGGAGGTGCTGGAGCATCACCCGCTCGACGCCGGCCTGTTCGAGCGCCTTGATCTGGCTTGCCATGTCGTCGGCCGAGCCGACCAGCCAGGCCGGATCGTGGTCCGCAGGGTCGGCGTCGAACGCGAAGCTCGTCATGAGGCTGAAGCGGATCGGGTCGCGGCCGGCCTTGGCGCAGGCATCTGCGATCCGCTCGCGCCGCTCGCGGCACTGGTCGAGCGTGGCGTAGACGGTGTTGTACTCGTCGGCCCAGCGGGCGGCGAGCGCGACGCCGCGGGGCTTGGCGCTGCCGCCGACGATCAGGTGGGGCTTGGCGAGCGGCTTGGGCTGCGGGTCGGCGTTGTCGAGGCGGTAGAAGCGGCCCTCGAAGTCGAACGGGCCGTCGCTCCACGAGCGGTTGATGATCTCGAGCTGCTCGGCGAAGCGATCGAAACGGTCCTTGACGGTGTCGAACGGGAAGCCGTGCGAGCGGTGCTCGCCCTCGTGCCAGCCGGCGCCGAGGCCGAGCTCGATGCGGCCGTTGGATACGTGGTCGGCGGTGACGACCTCGCGGGCGAGCGTCGACGGATGCCGAAAGGTCGCCGGTGACACCAGGGTGCCGAGCCGGATGGTGCTCGTGATCGCGGCCAGGGCGTTGATCGTCGCCCAGGCGTCGAGCGAGCCGCCGGGGACGGAGTCGCCGAGGGGCTGATAGTGGTCGGACCGGAAGAGGGCCTCGAAGCCGTGCTCCTCGGCGGTGGCGGCCAGGGCGCGCCACTGGTCCCAGGTCACGCCCTCCTGGCCCTCGATCATCAGGCACACGCGCATGTGCCGGACAATAGGGCGATGATCGAGATCACGGTCGGGCGCGGTGACGAGCCCGAGGCACGGGAGCTGGTGGCCGCCATGGAGGCGTGGGTCACCGAGGGATTCGGGCCGACGACGCCGGACCGGACGTCGACAGTCACCGCGTCGGAGATGGTCCCGCCCCGCGGCGCGTACGTGATCGTGCGAGAGGACGGGCGGGCCGTGGCGGGTGGCGGCATCCGGCGGCTTGAGCCGGGCGTGTGCGAGATCAAGCGCATGTTCGTGGTGCCCGACGCGCGCGGACGCGGCCACGGGCGGCGGCTGCTCGAGGCCCTGGAGCGGGTCGCGCGCGACCTCGGGTACCGGTTTGCGCGGCTCGACACGGCGCAGTCGATGACGACGGCGCTGGCGATGTACCGCTCCGCCGGCTATCGCCCGATCCCGGACTACAACGGGAACAGCTACGCGTCGTTCTGGGGCGAGAAGGCGCTGTGAACCCGCGCGCGATCGTGTTCTACGACCACGACTGCGGCTTCTGCCGCTGGACGCTCGGGCTGATGCTGATCTGGGACCGGGAGCACCGGCTGTGGCCGGCCCCGATCGAGAGCTCGGTGGGGGAGCGCTGGTTGGCGGGGATGCCGATGGAGGCGCGGCTGGCGAGCTGGCACATCGTGGAGGCGGGCGGCGTGGTGAGTTCGGCCGGCCGGGGGATCCCGGCGATCCTGGAGTACGTGCCGGGCGGGAGGCTCGTGGCGCGGCCGTTTCGGCTCGTGCCGGGGCTGGTCGAGCGGGCGTACGGGTTCGTCGCCAACCGCCGCAGCAAGATCTCGCGATGGGTGCCGCGGGCGTGGGTGAGGTCGTCGTCGGCGCGCGTGGCGGCGCGCGAGCGGGAGGCGCCGCCCGAGTGGGTTGGCTCGTAGG
>JBKOYW010000329.1:0-4922 GCA_046744275.1 Actinomycetota bacterium | reverse complement strand
AACAGAGCGCCGTCGTTTCCTCGCGCGGGAGGAGGTCGCCGACTCCGACGCGAGCCGGGCGATCCTCATCGGGGCGGCGGGTCTCGCGGGGTCGACGCTGCTCATCGTCCTGTTCGGTGGCTATCTGACGCGGGCGGTCGCTCTCCCCGTCCGCCGCGCGGCGATGATGGCCGGGCGCCTCGCCGGTGGCGACCTGTCCGCGCGGATGCCGGAGACCGGCGCCGGCGAGGTGGGCGCGCTCGAGCGCGCCTTTAACACGATGGCCGGCTCGCTCGAGGAGAGCCGTGACGATCTGCGCCGGATCGCAGAGGAGCAGGCCGCGCTGCGGCGCGTCGCGACGTTGGTGGCGCGCGACGTCGCTCCGGCTGATCTCTTCCAGGCCGCGGCGGCCGAGGTGCGCAGCCTGCTCGGCGCGGACATGACCCGACTGCTGCGCTACGAGGACGATGGGACGGCCGTCGGGCTCGCGGGCAGCGCCGGGCCGAGCGTGGAGATCGTCGAGCGCGAGCGCTTCACCCTGGAGGGCGACAACGTCACCGCCAGGGTGCTTCGCACGGGCCGGCCGGCGCGGATGGATGGATACGAAGGGGCGGCGGGATCGATTGCCGGCGAGCTGCGGCGGCACGGCGTGCGCGCGTCGGTGGGCGCGCCGATCATCGTCGGCGGCCGGTTGTGGGGCGCGATGGTCGCCAGCTGGCAGCGGGACGATGCGTTATCGCCCGACGTCGAGGCGCGCATGGCGCAGTTCACGGAGCTCGTGGCCACCGCGATCGCCAACGGGCAGAGCCGGGCCGAGCTCGCCGCGTCGCGTGCGCGGGTTGTGGCCACGGCCGACGAGACGCGCCGCCGCATCGAGCGCGACCTCCACGACGGCGCCCAGCAGAGCCTCGTCCACGCGGTCATCACGCTCAAGCTGGCCCGACGGGCGCTCGGCGACGCCGGCGGGCCCGCGGTCGAGCTCATCGACGACGCGCTCGGGCACGCCGAGCGGGCGAACACCGAGCTGCGCGACCTCGCGCACGGGATCCTCCCGGCGACGCTCAGCCGCGGGCTCGGCGCCGCGATCGAGACGCTGGTGTCACGCGTGCGGCTCCCGGTCTCCGTGGACGTGACCGCCGACCGCGTGGCGCCCGAGCTCGAGGCGACGGCGTACTTCGTCGTGGCGGAGGCGCTGACCAACACGGTCAAGCACGCCCGCGCGAGCCGCGCTCGGGTCACCGCCGCGGTCGCGGACGGCGTCCTGCGCATCGAGGTCAGCGACGACGGCGTCGGCGGCGCGCGCACCGACGGCCGGTCGGGGCTGCTCGGCCTCTACGACCGCGTGGCGGCCATGAACGGCGAGCTGCGGGTGGACAGCCCGGCCGGCGGCGGCACCACGGTCGCGGCCACCATCCCGCTGCGCGAGGTCTGAGCGACCGCGCCGTACGTCGCGGGATGTACCGCTACGGGCGCAGCGGCAGGAGTCGCCTCGAGGCCGACGACACGCGGTGGCGGTTCCGGCACCATCCCGCAATGCCGCTGCAATGGACCTGGCTGCGCACGCTCATCGGCGGGGCGGCAATCTACGCGCTGGTCACCGTCGCCGCCGAGCGCACGCAGGACATCCATCTCCTGCCGGCCGTGCTGGTGATCGGCGCGCTGCTGGTCCCGGTGACGTTCGTGGTCCTCCTGTTCGAGCGGCTCGACGTGGATCCGGCGATCCTGCCGACGCTGGCGATGTGCTTCTGGGCCGGCGGATCGGTCGGCATCGCCGCCGCCGGGTTCCTCGAGTACCAGACGCTGCGGGACCTCGGGACGCTGCCGATGCTGGCGGTCGGCGTGATCGAGGAGAGCGTCAAGCTGGCGGTGCCGCTGTGGCTGCTCCTGCGCGGGCGCTTCCGGTCGCCAGGCGCCGGGCTGCTGATCGGCGTCGCGACCGGGATGGGCTTCGCGGCGCTCGAGACGATGGGCTACGGGCTCGTGGCGCTGATCCAGTCGCGCGGGCAGATCGGCCCCACCGAGGAGGTCCTGCTGATCCGCGGGCTGCTCTCGCCGGTCGGCCATGCAGCCTGGACCGGTCTCGTCTGCGCAGCGCTGTGGCGCCGTCCGCTCTCGTGGCCGACGGTGGCAGCGGCGTTCGTGACGGCCGTGGCCCTGCACGCGCTGTGGGATTCGACCGACAGCACCCTCTACCGCGTCGCGATCGGGATGCTCAGCGGGACGCTCCTGGCAGCGCAGATCCACCGGGCCCGTCTTGCGCGACCCAGGATCACCCGGCCGGCGACAGCGTGACCCGCTTCGGTGCGCGCGATCGCGAAGTCGTTCGTGATCGCCGCGCCGGTGACCCAGAGTCCCGCGACCACGACCGCCGCGGTGACCGGAACCGCCAGCAGCCTGATCACGATCGGCGCGCGGCGCTGGGAGTAAGTTGCCATGCGCTGTCAGTCGCTCGGGAGCCGCCGCCGTTACGCCGGCGGGTCTGCAACGCCGTACGCGATCCGGCGACTGAAGCGCCATGACCGACACGATCGCCCTCCCCGCTCCAGTCGCCGCGCCCGCTTCTACGCCGATCGCCGACTACGGGCTGCTGGCCGACTGCAACTCGGCCGCGCTCGTGGACCGAGCCGGCTCGATCGACTGGCTCTGCCTGCCGCGCTACGACAGCGCCGCGATCTTCGCCCGCATCCTCGGCTCGGACGCCGGCTCCTACTGGGGCTGCATCCCGTCCAAGACGCTGCTGCGGCCGGGCGAAGCCGTCCAGGCCGCGCGCGAGGTGCCGGGCGCGCGCGAGGCCGTGACGGGCGCGCTCGACGTCGGGCAGGTGCTCGCGTGGCGCGACTTCATGGTCAGCGGCTACGACGACGCCGGCCAGGCGTCGTGGGCCGAGGGCGAGGGCATCGCCGTGCTGCACGGCACCGGCCGGCTGGACGGGCCCGGCCGCGTGATCATGGAGGCCGCGCGTACACCGCGGCCGCCATCGTGCTCGCCACCGGCTCCGAGGCGGTGATCCCGCCGGTGCCCGGGCTGCGCGAGCTCGACGGGGTGTGGACGAACCGCGAGGTGACCGGTCTGCGCGAGGTTCCGCGCCGCCTGCTCGTGCTGGGCGCCGGTCCGGTCGGGCTCGACCGCGTCGAAGTCGACGCGCGGATGCGAATCGGCGGCGGCCTGTGGGCGATCGGGGACGTGACCGGCATCTGGCCGCTCACCTACGTCGGCAAGTACCAGGGCCGGATCGCCGCCGCCAACATCCTCGGCGAGCCGCGAGACGCGGACTACTCCGCGGTGTCGCGCGTGGTCTTCACCGACCCGCAGGCGGCGGCCGTCGGCGAGCCCGACGGGCCCGTCACCGCGACGGTCTCGCTGGCCGGCGTGCCTCGGACCGCCACGTATACACGCGCGTACGCGAAGCGGCCCGGCTACCTGACGCTCGTGTACGCGTTGCAGGAGCTCGGGGCGGCGCGACTGGCGGCGGCATGAGGCGGCTCGTCGAGACCGACGCCCACGAGGGCCCCGTCTACGTGGCCGAGGAGGACGCGCTCTACTTCACGACCTCGCGGCCGGACGTCGAGATCCGGCGGCTGGCGGTCGGCACCGGCGACGTCACGACCGTGCGCGCCCACACCGGCGTGGCGAACGGCATGACGCTCGACCACGACGGCTCGCTGCTGGTCTGCGAGCAGCAGCCCGCGGCCATCACGCGTGTCGATCGCGCGAGCGGCGCGGTCGAGACCGTGGTCGACTCGCTCGACGGCGTCCCGCTGAACTCGCCCAACGACGTCGTGGTCACGCGCGACGGAGCGATCTGGTTCACCGACCCCAGCTACGCGCACCTGCAGGGCTTCGGGCCGGCGCCGCAGCTCCCGGACGCCGTCTACCGCTTCGCGGGCGGCACGCTGACGATGGTCGCCGACGGCTTCGAGAAGCCGAACGGCCTGGCCTTCTCGCCTGACGAGCGCGTCCTCTATGTGGGCGACAGCGAGGCGTGCGTGATCTGGGCCTTCGAGCGCGGCGAGCGGCGGCTGTTCGCCGAGATCGCGCCGGGCTACCCGGACGGGCTCAAGGTCGATGGCGCCGGCCGCGTCTACAGCACGGCCGGCGACGGCATCCAGATCTTCGAGCCCGACGGGCGCCGCGCGGGCCTCATCCCGATCCCGGGCGCCGTGAACTTCGCCTTCGGCGACGGGGCGCTCTTCATCACCACCGACGACGCGATCTGGAGGACGACGTTCAGCGCTTGACCCGGTAGTGCATGTGGGTGACACCGGGCGCCTCCAGGATCCGGGTGCGCTCTAGCTCGATCTGCTCGGGAGCGAGGTTGTCGAAGAGACGGCGCCCTTGGCCGAAGAGCACCGGGACGACATGGATCTCGAGCTGGTCGAGGAGGCCGGCAGCGAGCGCGAGCTGCGCGGTTGCGGCGCCTTGGACCAGCACGTTCTTATCGCCCGCTGCCCGCTTGGCCTCGGACATCGCGGTCCTGATGTCAGTCACATAGGTGACGAGCGGCCACTGCCCCACGTCGATACCGGGCTCGCGGCGGCTGAGGACCCAGATCGGCACGCCGTCGTGGTGGTCGCCGCCCCAGCCGCCGGCCGGCTCGAACGTGCCCCGGCCGGCGACGATCGCCCCGGTCGCCATGGACTCGTCGATTACCTGGCGGTTCACGCCGTCCGTCGGAGACTCCTGAGGGAGGTCCTGTTCTCGCGCATCGGCGGCGAGGTACCACTCGTGCAGGCGGTGCCCGCCGTCGCCGAGCCCGTTGTCCGGTCCCTCATTGGGCCCGGCGATGAATCCGTCGAGGGACATGGACATGTCGAGAACGGTTGCGGACACGGTGTCTCCTTTGCTGTTCTGTGGTCTTCGCTCGGATCTCCCTGCCTCACGGGGAGACTCATCCCTCGATCACCCGCTCGAGGCGCGCGAACGCGTTCGGCATGCCCCTGCGG
>JBKOYW010000438.1:0-10888 GCA_046744275.1 Actinomycetota bacterium | reverse complement strand
CGAGCTGGCGGTGCCGAACCCGTACAGCGCACAGGAGACCTGGCATCGTGTGTTCCGGGACGCGGAGCGAGCGGTCATGCGCCAGACGCCTGCGGCTTTCCCGGAGCTGGGCTACCTGCCGGCGCCGGCACGTGAGCTCGTGCTCTGGCACCGGGTCGGCGGCCGCGAGGCAAGGCGACGGCCTCGGGTGCCCAAGGCCGTCGCTGGGCTCATGCGCAATCAGGATGGGCTGTTCCCGGCTGCGTGCACGCAGTACCGGATGTCAATGAACTCCGTCGCAGCGTGGGCGGGCGACCGGTCGCTCATGAACATCGCCGGCCGCGAGTGCGTTCCGTGGCGAGCCAGCCTGCTCGAGGCGTATATGAACACTCCGGAGCGGGTGGCAGCCCTTCAGCGGCGCGACGGATACGGAGAGCGGCTCGACGTCTCCGAGGCATCCGCTGCCACTGAGCCGCCCCTCGAAGACGCGGAGAAGCTCTTTGCCCTGGTGCCGATCTTCCGCACCCTAGATCCCGCGCAGCTTCGGGCACTGGCGCGTAGCGCGCGGCCGCTCGCACTTGGGCCCGGCGAACGCTTCGTGGTCCAGGGCGACGAGGGCACGTCATTGTTCGTCGTCGCGGACGGCGAGGTCGAAGTCGTGCTGCGGCGCCGGCACGGCCCCGATATGCACGTCGACACGATGAGCCGTGGCGCGGTCGTGGGGGAGATGTCGCTTCTGACGGGGGAGCCGCGGAGCGCCACGGTCCGGGCGGCCGACACCGCCCTCGTCTACGAGATCGGCTGGCGACAGTACGCGCCCTTGCTGCGAGCCCACCCCGAGTGGATCGACGAACTCGCCGGGATCATGGAGTTGCGCCTGCGTGAGCGGCTAGCGAGTCTCGAGGCATACGAGGTCCGGGAGCGCCAGGCGATCGGCCGCGGCATCGTCGAGCGGTTCTTCGCAGGAGCGCAACCCGCGCACGCGAGGGCCGCGGCTCCGGCGGAGTAGCGACCGCCTGCTCGCCGAAGGCGACGTTCACCACGCGGCGGTCAAGCCGCAGCGCTCGCCAGCCGCCGGTCGTCGATCAGCGAGCCGCTGTCGCCGTCAACGAGGCGGGCCCCGCCGCCGAAGTCGTGCGGGAAGCCGAGCTCGATGCGGGTGAGCTCCTGCAGTCGGTCGAGCTCGTCGGACGTCAGCTGGATCTCGAGCGCACCGAGGTTGTCCTCGATCTGGCTGCGCTTTCGAGCGCCGAGGATCGGCACGATCACGGCGCGCGCCTGCTGGGAGCGCACCCAGGCGATCGCCACCTGGGACGGGGTTGCGCCTCGCTCGGTGGCCACCGCATTGACGCCGTCGGCGATCGCAAGCCTGCGTTCGGTCAGCTGGCTCTCCCCGTAGACACCGGTCGCCGCGATGCGCGTGTCCTCGGGGCGGTCGCGATCGGTGCCGTATCGTCCGGTCAAGAGGCCTCCGCCGAGCGGTCCCCATGCCGTCACCGTCAGGTCGAGCGCCTGCGCCATCGGCAGCAGTTCACGCTCGACCGTCCGGTCGACGAGGCTGTATGGAACCTGCAGGCCGGCGAACCGCGTCCAGCCGCGCAGGTCGGCGAGCGTGATCGCCTGCGAGACGATCCAAGCCGGGGTGTCGGAGATCCCGACATAGAGCACCTTGCCGCTCCTCACGACATCGTCGAGCGCGCGCATGAGCTCGTCGACCGGCGTGTGAGGGTCCCAGATGTGGACCCAGTACACGTCGATGTACTCCGTACCGAGCCGCCCGAGGCTGGCGTCGAGCGCTTGAACCAAGCTCTTGCGGTGCGCCCCGCCGCCGTTCGGATCCCCCGGGTGCATGTTCAGGGTGTACTTCGTCGACAGAACCCAGTGTTCGCGCTCAGGGGCGATCAGCTCTCCGACGATACGCTCGCTGCTGCCGCCGGTGTAGTAGTTCGCCGTGTCGATGAAGTTCCCGCCCGCCTCGCCGAACGCGTCGACGATTCGCGCGCACTCCTCTTTCGGAGCGCCCCAGCCCCAGTCGTCGCCGAACGTCATCGCGCCGAGGCAGAGCTCGGAGACCCGCAAACCAGTGCGCCCGAGCAGCTTGTAACGCATCGTCATGTGCGAATCGCAGCAGCCCGGCAAGCGGGTGCGCTTGTAGAAAACGGCCGTCTCTTCGGCGCCGCCTCCCGCCTGTGGGATCCTTCGTGGTCGGCGCACGCCGGAGAGCCCGGTGACGGTAGCGACAAGCCCAGCCCTCAGCACGCAGTCCTATCGCGAACGGCCGCCGGTGCCACGGCTCGCAGCCTTGGCTTCGTGCGTATGGCTCCAGCAGATCTCGCCCGAGGGACCCGCGTACGAGCACCGCACGGTACCGAACGGCTGTATCGAGGTCTCGTGGGTCAAAGATGCAACCACGGTCTCTGTCACCGGCCCTCGCCGGGACGCCGTTGTCGAGCGCTTACCGCCGGGGGCTACTGTCGTCGGCGTGCGCTTCCGTCCGGGCGTTCCGGCGGCGGTCCTCGGGGCCACCGCCCGCGAGCTCGTGGGCGCCCGTGTGGAGCTCGATCAGCTGTGGGGCCGCTCGGCGGTCGCCGCAGCCGAGCGGGTCGGGCTCGCTGCCACGCCCGGCGAGGCCGCGCGCGTGCTCGAGCAGGAGGTCATGGCGAGGTGCGCCGCGGCCCCCGACCCGGACGCGCTCGTCGCCGAGACGGTGGACCGGCTGCAACCGTGGCGACGAGGCGGGCTCGGTGAGATCACGTCGGACCTCTTCATCTCGCCCCGACAGCTGCGCCGGCGCTGTATCGCGGCCTTCGGCTTCGGCCCGAAGACGCTGCACCGCATCCTCCGGTTCCAGGGGTTCCTGGCGCTCACGCAAGCGTTCCACCGCCACGAGGTCGGGCTTGGCTGGTTGGCAGCGGCCGCGGGGTACTTCGATCAGCCGCACCTCACTCGAGAATGCCTCGCGCTCACCGGGCTCACACCGGGTGCGTTCGTGGATGAGATGCAGCGGAGCTGCGGCGCCAACCATGATCACGACGCCTCGTTCGCCGGCCCGCGCCGCGCGCTCGTGAAGGCCCGCGTCGCATCCTTGAGAGAGCTCCGGGATTCGCTGGCGGCCGCCACCAGAGGCGAGGGCAACGTGGCCGATTCGTACAAGCGTCGGCCGCAGGTGGGCGCCTAAGTTCGCGGCGTTCTCCTCGACCGCACGACCATCACGCACCACGAGGCGCAGACTCGACCTCCCGATAACGGGGTCGGACTGCGCTCGCTGTCCGTGTCGGCTCCTGATGCCGCATACGCAGAGCAGCGGACGACGCCCGTAGAGCTCTTCTGGGACCTCGTCTTCGTCTTCGCCGTCACCCAGGTTACGGCGCTGCTCTACAAGGACCTCTCGTGGGCGGGATTCGGCCGCGCCATGCTCGTGCTCGCGCTCGTCTGGTGGGCGTGGTCGGCATTCGTCTGGGCGACCAACGCCCACGACCCGAACGACCCGCCCGTCCGAGGCGTGCTCTTCGGAGCGATGATGCTGACGTTCATCGTCGCGCTCGCGCTCCCGAAGGCGTTCGGCGAAGAGGCACTGGTGTTCGCCGTCGCCTACGCCGGCGTGCGCCTGCTGCACCTCGCGCTCTACGTCGAGGCGTCGCGCCGTGGCGATGCGTCCCTCGCTGCCATCGCAGGCTTTGCGGTCACCGTCGGGTTCGGCATGACGCTGCTCGTCGTCGGCTCGCTCGTTGGGGACCCGGCGCGCACGTGGCTGTGGGTGGCAGCGGCGGCGATCGACTACGCGGGCCCTGCGTGGCTCAGCCGCGCGCGGCTGCGCGGCATCGAGCAGGTGGCGGTCTCGCACTTCGCCGAGCGCTACAGCCTGTTCATCATCATCTGCCTCGGTGAGTCGATCATCGCGATTGGCGTCGGAGCCGCGGACCGTGAGCTGAACACCGAACTCGCCGCTGGTGTCGCGCTCGCCTTGCTGGTGACCATCGGGCTGTGGTGGGCCTACTTCGATCGCGCTGCCAGGGAGGCTGAGGACAAGCTCGCCGCGCACCAGGAGCCCGTGCTCGCAGCGGCCGATGCCTACAGCTATCTGCACCTGCTCCTCGTGAGCGGGATCATCGTGTCCGCCATCGGCCTCAAGGCGTCGGTGGGCCATGTCGCTGAACCCCTCAGCGAGGCGGCCCGGCTCGCCCTTTGCGGCGGTGTCGCGCTCTACCTCGCTGGCCACGTCGCCTTCGGCTTGCGACTCGTCGGCGAGCTGAGTCTCGACAAGACGGTCGCCGCCGGCGCGTGCCTGGGCGTCTTCATCGTGGCCGCGGAGTCGCCGGCCTGGGCGACGGCTGGGATGCTCGCGGGCGTCCTCGCGCTGCTCGTGGTCTCAGACCACCGCCGGAGCCCTCCCCGATGAGCAGCCGGATCTGGCTCAGCCGGTGAGGTAGCGCGCGATGCCGAGGCTGGAGTAGATCGAACCCGCCGCGACTGCTCTGCCGGGCACCAGTGCCAGGGCCGACGCTTCGTCGCTTCCGGATCCGAAGTCGGTCTGGACGATGCCGTTGTTGCCGAACGAGCGGTCACGCCTACCGCCCCGGGAGTAGCGCACGAGCGCCCAGTCGGAAGCGTCGCGCGTCGCATCCGTGAACGCGCGGCCGGCGACGAGCACGCTCCCGGCAGTGGGCGCGGCGACCGCGACGGCGTAGCCGCCGAAGCGGCCCGGCCGGGTGCGCACGCGGCCTGCGTTCCCGAAGCTCACGAGCCGGTGCCCGCGACGCCCGAACGAGCGATCGAGCCTGCCGTTGTCGTGGAACCGCGCGATGCGGAACCGCGCGCCCGCGGCGCTGTCCTTTCCCCGGCCGGCGATGACGATCCTGCCGCGGTGGAGCAGCACGGCTTCTGCGGAGTCGTTTCCGTAGCCGTGGTCGAGCAGCGCGACGCCGTCTCTCGAGAAGGTCGGATCGAGGCGGCCGTCGGGCGACAGCCGGAGCACGCACCCGGTCCCACTGTCCTGGGCGTCGCCGCCGCGGAGACGCACGCCGGCGAGGACGATGCGGCCGTGGCGATCGATCGCGACGTCGTTCGCCCACGTGGCCTGCAGGTAGAACTCCTTGCGCACGACTCCACCGGTACCGAAGCCACCATCGACGCTCCCGTCGCGATTCAACCGTACGGCCGCGAAGCAGCGGGCCGTGGCGCAGTCCGTCTCGCCCGCGACGATGATCTTGCCGTCGCCCTGGATCGCCACCGCCCGGGCCTCCTCGAAGCTGCCGATGTCGAGGGCCGTCCAACCGCCCGCGCCGAACGACGCGTCGAGCTCGCCATCGGGGAGGTAGCGAAAGGCGCCGAAGTATCTGTTGGAGCGGCCGTCCTGAAGCTCACCGGCGGCGATGATCTTGCCGTCGGGCTGGACCGTCACCGCGTCGGCGCCGCGGGGCAGGTAGTTGGTGCCGCCGACGCGCAGAACAGAGCGCTCAGGAGTCTCATCCCAAGAGCTCTCTACCCGCCGCCGTCGGGTTTCCGCCAGCCGGATGGCGGAGCACCGCCGTTCGGACACGGGGTGGCTCGATTGGCGCGCAACCGCGGCGATCGCAGACTGACCGCATGTCGGCCGACCTCGAAGATCGCAGCCCGACGCGGCTGGGCACCGGCATGCAGACGCCGTTCTGCCGCCGGCTCGGTCTGACGGTGCCTGTGGTGCAGGCGCCGATCGGCAGTGCGTCGACGCCCGAGCTGGCCGCCGCAGTCTCGAATGCCGGTGGCCTAGGAATGCTGGCTTTGACGTGGGCGCCGCACGACACCGTCCGCCGCCGCATCCGAGCCGTTCGCGCACTGACCGACCGCCCGTTCGGCGTCAACCTGATTCTGCAATGGCCTCAGCATGCGCGCGTTCAGGCGTGCGCCGACGAGTCGGTTGCAGTGGTGTCCACGTTCTGGGGCGACCCGCGCCCGTACGTCGACGCCATCCATGCTGGCGGCGCCCTGCACGTTCACACCGTCGGCTCGGCCGACGAGGCAGTGCGGGCGGTGGAGGCGGGCGTGGACGTCATCGTCGCGCAGGGCTGGGAGGCAGGTGGTCGGGTCTGGGGCGAGGTCGCCACGCTCCCTCTCGTGCCGGCCGTCGTCGACGCGGTGCGCCCGGTTCCCGTGATCGCTGCCGGCGGTGTCGGTGATGGGCGAGGTCTGGCTGCCGTCCTCGTCCTCGGTGCCGATGCAGGGTGGGTGGGCACCCGCTTTCTGCTGGCGCATGAGGCGAGCGTCCACGATGAGTGGCGGCGCAGAATCCTCGCCGCGTCGGAGACGAGCACGGTGTATTCGACGGTCTTCGACCGAGGTTGGCCAGACGCGCCGCACCGCACGCTCCGCAACAGCACCGTGGACGCATGGGAGCGGGCAGGACGACCGGCCGGCCCCGGGCGCCCCGGTGAGGAGGATGTCGTAGCGCGCGCACCCGACGGCCGCCACCTCGTTCGCTACGGCCCGGACACGCCAATCCGCGGGACGACGGGCGCCGTCGAGGCGCTGGCGCTCTATGCGGGCCAGAGCGCAGGCCTGATCGGGGAGCTCCGCCCAGCAGCGGCCATCGTCGAGGACCTGGCGCGCGAAGCCGCCGAAGCACTTGCGGGCTCGCGGCCCGGTGAACGGGGTTGGTGTTGCGGGCGGGCGGGGGCGGCGGGGCGGGGAAGTGCTCCGCCAGCCCCCACTTGCGTCATGCGTGGGCCGGCTCGAGCAGCTCGGCCATCGCGCGACTGACGACGACGTCGCCGCCGAGCACCTCGGTGCGCTCGATATCGAAACCGCCGAGCTCTCGGCGAACGAACTCGAGCGCCCGCTGATCTGACTCCTCCGCCGCCGCTTGGTCGCGGAGCAGGCTGATCGAAACGAGCTCGCCGCCGCCGCAGTCGAGCGCGTGATACGCCTCGAATCCGTCCATGGCCTCGATCTCGTCGGCGAAGACCTCATCGACGATGTGCATGAGCTCTCCGATCGAGCCGGTCCGGAGCCGGTAGCGCCGCACGCTCGCGAACTTCCGGGCGGATCCGGTGTGGCCCGGCTCGAGCATGTCCCGCGCCGCGCGACTGACGAGGATCTCGCCGCGCAACACCTCGATGCGGCGGAACTCGAGATCCTGCAGGTTCTCCTCGGTCCACCGCTGAGCGAGCTCGCGCGACGCCTCGGCCTGGTCTGCGTCGCGGAACACGCTCAGCGTGATGATCTCGCCGTCGCGGCAGTCCATGAACTCGTATGCCACGAAGCCCGGCCGGCGGCTGATGTCCTCTGCGAAGCCTTCGTCGACCCGGCGTGTGAGCTCTTCCATCGACCCGCGCAGCAGGCGATACCTCCTGATGCTTGCGAACACTCGCTGCTCCCTTCGTCTGGGGTCATTGCTGGGACGTGGTTTCCGCGATGGCACCTCCTTCCCGCTCCCGCGGCGGCATGACACGCGCTGCCGCCCGAGCGTGTCGATCACCAGAGGGTGTACCCGCCGTCGACCACGTGCACCGAGCCGGTCATAAAGCTGGACGCGTCGCTGGCCAGGTACACCATCGACGGTCCGAGCTCCTCCGGTGTCGCGTAGCGCTGCATCGGGGCGTCGTCGACCCAGTGGCGCCGGAACTCGGGGCGGTCGACCGGCGCCATCTCGGTCCTCACATAGCCGGGCGCCAGCGCGTTCACGCGCACGCCATGCGGTGCCCACTCGGCCGCCAGTGACTTCGTGAGCTGATGCACCGCCGCCTTGGAGGCGTTGTACGCCGGCTGCATCTGCGGGCGATTGACGATCAGCGCCGAGATCGAGCCGACATTGACGATGACGCCGCCCCCGCGCTCGACCATCCGGGCGCCGACGATCCGGCAGCAGTGCCAGAGCCCTTCGACGTTGACGTCCCAGACCTGACGCCACTCATCCGCCGGCACCTCGAGCGCCGGGCGGTGGAAGCAGACGCCGGCGTTGTTGACGAGCACGTCGATCGGGCCCAACTCGGTCGTGACACGGTCGACCATGGACTCCACGCTGCTGGGGTCCGTGACATCGGTCGCCACGGGCAATGCGCCGAGCTCGCCCGCCACGCGCGCCGTGCGCTCGGCGGCGCGCGCGGCGATCGCCACGCGCGCGCCCGCTTCTCGCAGCGCGCGTACGAACGCCTCGCCCAGACCTCGGTTGCCGCCGGTCACCACAGCAACGCGATCATCGAGCCGGAAGGCGTCGAGGACAGTCATCCCAGCTCCTCCAGTGCCCAAGCGGTAGGGGAACGCCAGCGGTAGCGAATGAGCCGCTCGCGACGGGGCTCACCCACGTCGATGTTCGGCATCACCGTCTCCTTCGTCGAGGATGAGAACGAGATGGACCCAGCGGACGCCTGGCCGCCGTGCCCCGGATCGACATCTTGACTACGCCAAACCCTGATCGACGACCCGACGTTCCCGCTGGAACGCCGTCGCGTTGGGCGTGAAACACTCCGGCCGTGGGAGCCGGCCCGGGCGAGGGGTATTTCGGCGAGCGCGTCGCGGCGGCCTATGACGACGTCTCGTGGAGCATGTTCGATCCTGCCGTCGTCGGGCCGGCCGTGGAGATGCTCGCGCAGCTCGCCGGCGACGGCGCCGCACTGGAGTTCGCGGTCGGGGACGGGCCGGATCGCGCTGCCGCTCGCCTCGATGCCAGCCACCCGCACCCGCGTTCGACAACTCGGAGGCGATGGTGGCTCGCCTGCGCGAGAAGCCCGGCGCGGAGCGGATCGAGGTCGTCGTCGGGGACATGGCGGCGACGCGTGTCGAGGGCGAGTTCTCGCTCGTCTACCTGGTCTTCAACACGATCTTCAACCTGACCACGCAGGACGGCCAGGTGGCGTGCTTCGAGAACGCCGCCGCGCATCTGCCCAGCGGCGGGCGGTTCGTGATGGAGGCGCGCGTGCCGGAGCTCCAGCGGCTGCCGCTCGGCCAGACGGTACTGCCGTGGCGGGCGCATCCGGGCGGGATGTCGTACTACGCCTACGACGTCGTCACGCAGCGGCTTAGCGGCCAGCACTACTACTTCGTCGACGGCTGGGTCCAGGCGAGTCCCACGGAGATGCGATACGCGTGGCCCGGCGAGCTCGACCTGATGGCCCGACTCGCCGGCCTCAGGCTCCAGCACCGATCGGCCGGATGGCAGCGCGAGCCCTTCACCGCGCTCAGCCCGTCCCACGTCTCGGTCTACGAGAAGCGCTGACCTGAAACACTCCGGCTGTGGAGGGCGAGGGGTTCTTCGGCGAGCGCGTCGCGGCACACTACGACACGCGCTCGGATGCCATGTCCGCCCCGGAGGTCGTGGGGCCGGTCGTGGACATGCTCGCGGGCTTCGCAGGGGACGGCGGGGCGCTGGAGTTCGGGATCGGGACGGGCCGAATCGCGCTCCCGCTTGCCGAGCGCGGCGTGAGGGTCGCCGGCATCGACAACTCGGAAGCGATGCTCTCCCGCTTGCGCGCCAAGCCGGGCGCGCAGGACATCGAGGCCGTGCTCGGCGACTTCGCGACCACTCGCGTCGACGGCGCGTTCGACCTCGTCTACCTCGTCTTCAACACGATCTCCAACCTGGTGACGCAGGACGCGCAGGTCGCGTGCTTCCAGAACGCCGCCGACCACCTCGCAAACGGCGGCCGGTTCGTGATCGAGAACAACGTGCCGGCGCTCCAGAGCCTGCCGCTCGGCCAGACCGTGATCCCGTTCCGCGCCGACCCGGAGGGCTACTCGTTCGACGTCTACGACGTCGTCACGCAGAACTTCAGCTCACAGCACTTCTACATCGTCGACGGCAAGGTCGAGGCGTTCCCGGTCGAGTTCCGCTACGCGTGGCCCGCCGAGCTCGACCTCATGGCCCGCCTCGCCGGCATGACCCTCCAGGACCGCTGGTCCGGATGGAAGCGCGAGCCGTTCACGGCGGTCAGCCCCGCGCACGTCTCGGTCTACGAGAAGCCATCCGGGGCGCCGGCCCGGTGAGCCGGCGCCCCGACGACTCGACTACGGCTGCGTCGTCCAGCGTGAAGGTCAGCGTCTTGCTGTACGTGCCCGTCCGCAGCGGATCGTTCGCGCCTATCGGCTGCTTGAAGCCGACCGTCACCGCGTCGTTCGACGTGTATAGGCGCGGGTCTCGATGCCGCGATCAGCGGTATCTGACCAGAATCGAGATCCTCTCTGTCTTGAGTTAGCTCAACGCCTCCCAGTCGCCTGCCGAGAGCGCCTCGGTGAGGTGCCCGAGCGGCCGCTCCTCGCGTACGGCGGCGGTGACCCCCGGGACGTGCTCGGGGTGGCCGAGCAGGATCGCGCCGACCACGCGGCCGTCCTCGTCGAGCACGAGCTTGCGGTAGCGCAGGGCTTCGTCATCGGCCACCACGACCTCGTTCGGGCCGCTGATCCGGCCGACGGACAGCAGCTCGACCCCGACGACCTTGAGCATGGTCACGGGAACCGTGCCGGCGTACGGCCGCGAGCCGCCGACGGCGTTCTCGGCCGCCACCTCGGCCTGCTCGACGGCGACCGGCCACAGGCCGAGCACGGAGCCCCGCCATTCGGCGAGATCGCCGACCGCGAAGATCCGCTCGTCCGAGGTGCGCAGGTGGTCGTCGACCAGCACGCCGCGTGCGACGTCGAGCCCGGCGCTGCGGGCGAGGTCGACCGCCGGCTCAATGCCGGCGGCGACGAGGAACACGCCCGCATGGACGCGGCGGCCGTCGGCGAGCGCCACCACGCCGTCCTCGACCGCCGCGATGCGAGCGCCGACGAGGACCTCGATCCCGAGGTTCTCGAGGTAGCTGCGCAGGAGCGCGCCGGCCGCGGCGTCGAGCTGGCGCCGCAGCAGCCATGGGCTGCGCTCGAGCACCGTCGTCCGCAGCCCGAGCTTGTGGAACGCGTACGCCGCCTCCAGGCCGAGCAGACCGCCGCCGGCCACGAC
>JBKOYW010000040.1:0-11458 GCA_046744275.1 Actinomycetota bacterium | reverse complement strand
AGATGTGTATAAGAGACAGGCACCGCGGGGCGTGCGCCATCGCGCACCTCCTGAGCGCTCTGTGTGACCTTGAGCGCGATCAGCTCACGCCCCTGACGCGACCTACCGAGGACCTCCAGCTTCACCAGCTGCGGGTTCTGCCGAGCGATGTCGAACAGCTCGTCGCGGATGCCGCCGGGCTCGTCCCAGGAGCGCCACACGTTGAACCCTCCAACGGCCATTGCGGCGGCCTGCTCGCTCACGGTCTGGCCCTTCTGGTTGCGCTTCAGCGTGATCTTGACGCCGGCGGCGGCGACCTTCGCGCGCTGATGCGCGGTCAGTACGGCATCGGCCTTGAGGCCTGACGCCGTCTGCTGCACGCCGGCGAGCTCGACGCCGCCGGCGGCCTCGGCGATGCGGTCGGCGTTGCCCTCGAGCGTGTACATCTCGAGCTTCTCACGTCCCTTGCCGGCCGCCGCGGGCGCGATCGCCAAGGCGATCGCCACCGCAGCGAGCCCGACCACGGTGCTCCGTCTGGATCCCATGGCCTCCCCTCCTGCATGTCGTGGACGACGGCGTACCCCCGCCAGCGTGACTTCGGCCCGGTGCGCGCCACGCCGACTTCGCGCGCTCGGAGGTCTGCGGCGGCAACTCCGTCGCCGGAGAACTGCTTCGACGTCCTCAAGACGGAACGCGTCTGTCACCCCTCCCGAACCGACCCGGCGGGGCCTCTTGAGGCCTTCGAGAGGCTCTCGCTCGAGCAGTCCGGGACGATACTCCCCGTGCCGTGATCGCGCGCCGGCGCGCTAGCGTGGCGGCGTGCCGTCGCCCTCCGACCACAGGTTGTTCTGAGCGCTCACCGCCTCCAGGAGCTGCTGGGCCTGTCCGACGAGGAGCTGCTGACCGTCCTCGAAGCCGACCCGCTCGAGGTGGTCTCCGGCGACCTCAATCACAAGCCCGAGCTGCCGATCCTGCTCGACCTGCTGGCCGAGGCCGACGAGAGCGCCCTTCAGCGGTGGCTGCGCACCGAAGGACCAGCCGGCCGGCCGATCGACCTGCTGCTCGCCCGCGACTTCGGCGCCTTCGAATCCGCGCTCGGCACGCTGCGCGAGCGAGGGTTCGTCATTCGGGGTCCGGGCGCTTCTCGCCGGGCCAGTTCCCCGTGAGATAGCGCCAGCCGATGGCGCCGTAGCGGTCGACCACCACGCGCACCACCTTGAAGATGATGCCCTGCATCGCCGACGCGGCGAGCAGCCGGCTCCACGTGGTCGCCTCCGTCGTCGCCTCCGGCGGCTCCTGGTCGTCGATCTTGGTCCACGCGAAGTTGAAGACGCGCTTGCCGAGCAGCGCCGCCAGCACGCCGAGCAGGATCCCGAACGGCTTGTAGATCAGCCCCATGGCCGCGGACTCTACCCACGGTCGATCCGACCCATTCGATCGGTCGGTGTTGCAAACTGTGGGGAGCCGGTAAACATGTCGATAACCGGATGTAGGGACATGGAAAACCGCGAGCACGCCGACGATCTCCTTCGGCGGGCCCTCCTCGATACGGAGGCCACCGCCGCGGTCGCGCTGCGGGTCGCCGGCCTCCCGCTGTGCGAGCAGCTCACCGTCGTATTCCACGGCCGTCGCGACCTCGGCACAATCCAGACCTACGTGACCCACGGCGGTCGCGGCGCGGGCTCGGCCGTCGCCGCCGACGAGCTCCTGCGCGTCCCGTGCGACCTCGACCTCGCCGCCGCCGAGGACCGCGAGGAGGCCGAGCACCTCTACGCCGAGCAGGCCGCCGCGATGCGCGACGCGCTGGTCGGCGCCGACACCGTGCTCGACATTTGGCGCGAGCCGCTCGGCGACCTCGCCCACAGCCGGGTCGAGGTCGACCGCCGCATCTCGCTCGACGTCGACCTCCCCGCCCACCGGCTGCTGCCCGCCGCCCTCGTCGCCCCCGACAAGCGGATCGTGGTCACCGCCGTGTGCGGCGCCCGCCCGCTGGCCGAGGGCCGCCCGCCGATGGGGATCGTGTGCGCCCAGCAGGACGTCGCGCGCGTCTACCCGCTGCCCGACGACCCCGAGCGCTGCCTCGAGGACTTCCTCGACGTCGCCGCCGACCACGCCCGCCGGATGGCCGAGCAGCTCGGCCGCCAGGAGACGAGCGTGCAGCGCTTCCTCGAGCTGTCGGGCGACGACTTCGCCGACACCGCCTAGCGGCCGGTCACAATGGCGCGCCATGCGGCGCGCCCGCGTCTACATCGCGATCGGCTTCGCGGCCTTCCTGTTCCTTGGCTTCTCCGGGCTGCTCGCGCGTGCGCTGACGGGCGCCGGCACCGAGCGCTCGGACGTGCTGGACCTGCTCCAGGCGCAGGCCCGCGGGGACACCGCTGCGGTCCTCGACGCGCTGCCCGCGTGCCGCGCGAATCCCGCCTGCGCGACCGTCATGCGCGACCGCGTCCAGGAGCTCCGCCGGCCGGGCGAGGTCGAGATCCTGACCTACACGCCGTCCGTCCAGGTGGCGCTCACGACGCGAACCGGCGTCGGCCGCGTGGCGTGGCGCGCCAGCGGCTCGCAGCCGGTGGTGCAGTGCGTCCGCGTTCGCCGCGAAGGTCCGCTGACCGGCGCCGACGTGGAGCTGCTGGCCATCTCCGCACCCATCGGCGGCGACGAGAGTTGTGCCTAGTATGCGCCCGATGCGGCTCGCCCTTGGACTGATCCTGCTCGCGCTCGTCGTGCCCGCGACCGCCCAGGCCGCCGACACGCCGACCGCCCAGACGCTCTACACGGACGGCCCCGAGGGCCGGTTCCTGATGGGGGGCGAATGGCTGTTCCGGCTCGACAGCGCCGATCGCGGCGTCGGACAGCGCTACTACCGCCAGAGCACAACCACCGGCTGGACGCCCGTGCAGGTCCCGCACGCCTGGAACGTCGGCGATCACTCGGTCGGCTCGATGAACGGCTCGGTCGTCTGGTACCGCAAGGACTTCGAGCTGCCGGACGTCAGCGCCGCGCTCGACTGGGCGGTGCGCTTCGAGTCGGTCAACTACCGCGCCACGGTGTGGCTCAACGGCCGCCGCGTCGGCTCGAACGCCGGAGCGTACCTGCCGTTCACCGTGCCGCTGGACCGCGTCAGCCGACGCGGCACCAACCGGCTGGTCATCCGGGTCGACTCCCGCCGCACGCCGACCGACTTCCCGCCCGGCCGCATCAGCCCTCGGACCCAGCTGCCCACCGGCGGCTGGTGGAACTACGGCGGCATCCTGCGCGAGGTCTACCTCCAGCAGGTCGACACGATGCAGTTCGAGTCGGCGATCGTGAACCCGCGGCTCGGCTGCGCCACGTGCGACTCGACCGTCGTGATGGAGACCCGCCTGCGCAACGTGGCGAGCGGCAGGCGCCGCGCGACCGTCACCGGCACGTTCGGCGATCGCAGCGTGCGCCTCGGCTCACGCACGATCCGCAGCGGCAGGACCGCGAGCTTCCGCGGCTCGCTCACGGTTGCCGACCCTCACCTGTGGGCGCCCGGCGACCCCTTCCTGTATCCCGCCAAGATCGAGGTCCGCGTCGGGAGCCGGGTGGTCGGCCGCTGGAACGTCAACACCGGCATCCGCTCGGTCAAGGTCGCCGGCGGCCGGCTGTACCTCAACGGCCGCCCGCTGAGCATCCGCGGCGTCGGCGTGCACGAGGACAGCGAGGCGCAGGGGTTCGCCGTCGACAACACCTGGCGCCGCTGGCTCGTCGACCGGGCCAAGGAGCTCGGCGCGTCGATGCTGCGCGCGCACTACCCGATGCACCCCTACATCCACGAGCTGGCCGACCGCGAGGGGCTGCTGATCTGGTCCGAGATCCCGGTCTACGCGCACAAGAGCAGCTACATCGACGACATCACCGGGCCGGCGCTCAAAGTCCTGCGCAAGAACATCGAGACCAACGCGAGCCACCCCTCGGTGCTGATCTGGTCGATCGCCAACGAGCTGTCCTCCAAGCCAGGCCCGAGCCAGGGCACGTACATCCGCCGCGCGAAGCGGACGGCGGACGAGCTGGACCCGACGCGGCCGGTCGGCCTCGCCGTGGCCGGCTATCCGGGCGCCGGCTGCCAGGCCCGTTACGGCCCGCTCGACGTGGTCGGCGTCAACGACTACTTCGGCTGGTACCCGGGCCCGAGCGGCTCGCTGTTCGACCGCGACAAGCTCTCGCCCTACCTGGACTCGCTGCGACGTTGCTATCCGAACGACGCGATCATGGTCACCGAGTTCGGCGCCGAGGCAAACCGCGAGGGCTCGATTGAGGACAAGGGCACATATGCGTTCCAGCAGGACTTCGTCAACTACCACCTGAGCGTGTTCGCGACCAAGCCGTGGCTGAGCGGCGCGCTGTACTGGGCGCTCAACGAGTTCCGCGTGCGCCCGGAGTGGGACGGCGGCAACCCGTTCTCGACGCCGCCGATCCACCAGAAGGCGCTGCTGCACTACGACGGGACGCCGAAGCCGGCGTTCAGCGACGTCCAAGGGTGGTTCCGCGCCGCCAACCAGTTCGGGAATTAGATCAGGGGCCCCGCCCTACGGGGCATTCCGTGTGGAGCGATGTCCCGTTGGGCACCCCCTAGGCCAATCCGTTGGCGTAGGCGTAGACGACCGCCTGCGCGCGGTCGCGCACGCCGGCCTTGGCGAAGATGTGGTTGACGTGGGTCTTGACCGTCGCGGCGCTGACCACCAAGCGGTCGGCGATCTCGGCGTTGGTGAGGCCCTCGGCGATCAGCGCGAGCACCTCGGCCTCGCGCGGCGTGAGCCCGTCGGGCAGCTCCGGCGCCCCGGCCTCCGGCTCCGTCAGCGCCGCGAGGACGTGGTGCTGGACGGCCGGGTCGAGCGCCGCCTCGCCGCGCGCGACCGCCTCGACCGCCGCGCGGATCTGCTCGGCGCCGGCGTCCTTGGTGAGGTAGCCGCGCGCGCCCGCGCGCAGCGCGCCGAGCACCGATGCGTCGTCGGCGTAGGTGGTGAGCGCGATCGTGCGCGGGCGCTCGCCGCGCTCGGTGAGCCGGCGGATCGCCTCGATGCCGTCGAGCCGCGGCATCCGCAGGTCGATCAGCACGACGTCGGGGTCGTGCCGCTCGGCGAGCGCGAGCGCCTCCTCGCCGTCGGCCGCCGTGCCTACCAGCTCGATTCCGTCGAGCAGGCCGAGCAGCGTCCCCAGGCCCTCGCGGACGACGCGCTGGTCGTCGGCGAGCAGGACCCGGATCACGTCGGCAGCCACAGCTCCACCCGGAAGCCGTCCGCGGTCGGCTCGGCGCTGAGCCGGCCGCCCAGCAGCTCGGCGCGCTCGCGCATGCCCGTCAGGCCGTAGCCGCCGCCGGGAGTGCCCGGCCCGACGACCACCGGCGCGCCGGGGCCGTGGTCCTGCACGACAAGGCGCGTCGCGCCTGGCTCGTAGGCGAGCTCGACCTCGACCCGGTCGCCGGCGCTGTGGCGCAGCACGTTCGTCAGCGCCTCCTGGGCGGTCCGATAGACGGCGAGCCGCGCCTCGGAGCGCAGCTCGTGCGGCGTGCCGGCGATCGTGACGCGGCAGTCGCCCGGGTAGGCGTCGGCGAGCTGCTCCAGGCGCTCCGGGCCTGGGAGCTCCTCTCCGCGCAGCGCGGCGATCGCATCGCGCGCCTCGACCAGCCCGTCGGCCGCCAGGTGGTGCGCGCGCTCGATCGCTTCCACGACCTCCGGGTCGCTCCCGCGGTCCGTGGCCATCAGCCGCGCGCCCTCGAGCTGGAGCGCGAGCGCCGACAGCGAGTGGGCGAGCACGTCGTGCATGTCGCGCGCCACGCGCCCGCGCTCGGCCACGGCGGCGGACTCGGCGTGGGCGGCGCGCGACTCGCGCAGCTCCTCGACGAGCTGCTCCGCCTGGTCGCGCCCCGCGTGCAGCCGCCCGATCAGGCGCATGACGAGGAACCACGGGATCACCGAAGACGCGATCGAGATCACGGCACCTGCCGGCTCCTCGACCTGCAGGCCGACCGTCACGCACGCGGCGATCACGGCCAGGCCGGAGATCAGCAGCGCCGGCACGAGCGGGAGCCGCAGCGCCGCGACGATGACGATGTAGTAGACGGTGCCAAAGGCCAGGCCGTCGGGCTGGAGCGCAGTGAGCGCGACCATCGACGCCGTCAGCACCAGCAACGCGGCGATCCGCTGGAACGGGTGGACGGCGCGCGGCGGCAGGCTGAACGCGATGCCGTAGAGCAGCCCCGCGATCGCCAGCGCGATCCACGGCCCGTCGCCGCTAGGACCCGGGCCGGGATCGGTCGCCAGCGCGGCGACGACGATCGCGGTCATCGCCACGGTGCCGAACACGTTCAGCGGTGCCGGAGGCTCGCGACCGAAGAGCTTCACGAAGGGACACGGTAGGGCGCGCGGTGCCGCGCGTCATCAGCGCGCGGGTGGAGCGGCCGCGACACGGCTACACCCGTGGGTGGAGCCCCAAGTTCGGCTTGCGCGCCGATGACGGACGGCGCCGCGCACGCGACTGTGTCGAGCATGATCACGAATTCGCTCGAAGCCGCCGTGGCGATGGCCTTCCGCTCGGCGGCGGCCGAGGAGCCCGCCATCCGCGTGAGCGGCGTCCGGAAGGCGTACGACGGCGTGCAGGCGCTCGACGGCGTCGACCTCGAGGTCCGCCGCGGCGAGCTGCTCGCCCTGCTCGGACCGAACGGCGCCGGCAAGACCACGCTGGTCGAGATCCTCGAAGGCCACCGCAGCGCCGACGCCGGCGAGGTGCACGTGCTCGGCTTCGACCCCGCCCACCGCGAGCGGGCGTTCCGCGAGCGGATCGGCATCGTGCTCCAGGAGGCGGCCCTCGAGAGCCTGCTCACCGTGCGCGAGGCGATCGAGCTCTACAGCGCCCCGTACCCCAGCCCGCGGCCGGCCGCCGAGGTCGCCGAGCTGGTCGGCCTCGGCGACCGGCTCGACGCCCGCGCGGGCACGCTGTCCGGCGGCCAGCGCCGCCGGCTCGACCTCGCGGTCGGCATCGGCGGGGACCCCGAGCTGGTGTTCCTCGACGAGCCGACCACCGGCTTCGACCCGGCCGCCCGCCGCCAGTCGTGGGAGCTGATCCGCGGCCTGCGCGCGCTCGGCAAGACGATCCTCCTCACCACTCACTACATGGAGGAGGCGCAGCAGCTCGCCGACCGCGTCGTGCTGATGTCCGGCGGGCGCATCATCGCCGACGGCACGCCGGACACGCTCGGGCATCGCGAGGAGACGCGGATCGAGTTCCGCCTGCCGGCCGGCCTCGACGCCGCGGACCTGCCGGTTCCCGTCGAGCGGCACGGGCAGACGCTCGCGATCACCACCTCGACCCCGACGCGGGACCTCGCGCCGCTGCTGTCGTGGGCGTCGGTCCGCGGCTACGAGCTCGAGGGGCTCACCGTGAGCCGGCCGACGCTCGAGGACGTCTATCTGCAGCTCACCGAGGAGGCCGCATGACCCGCACCGACCTGTCGCTGCTGCGCCGCTGGATCGCAGCCCGCGTGGTCCTGATGCTGCGCAACCCGCGCGTGACGTTCTTCACGTTCGCGTTCCCGCTGATGTTCCTGCTGATCTTCGGGGGGCTCAACGGCAACGCGCAGGTGGCGGGGCCTGCGGGCGGCGACGTCCCGTTCGCGCAGTTCTACACGCCGGCGATCGGCGTCTTCGGCCTCACGCTCGCGTGCTACTCGAACGTCATCTTCGGGCTCTCGACCGCGCGTGACGAGGGGGTGCTCAAGCGCGTGCGCGGCACTCCGCTGCCGATGCCGGTCTACCTCACCGCGTGGCTCACCGGCGCGGCGCTGATCGGGATCCTGAGCGTCGTGCTCATGTTCGCGGTGGCGATCCCGCTGTTCGGGGTCGACCTCTATCCGGCCAACCTCCCCGCCGTCGTAGTCACGCTGGCGCTGTCGTCGGCCTGCCTGTCAGCGGTCGGCCTCGCGGTCGCGACCCTCGTCAAGAACGCCGATCAGGCCGGCCCGGTCGCCCAGCTGACCATGCTGCCGGTGTCGTTCATCTCGGGCATCTTCTGGCCGCTCAACGGCGCGCCGGACGTCGTCGTCGCGATCGCGCACGTCTTCCCGCTCTACTACATCGCCGACGCGTTCGGAGCGTGCTTCGTGCCGCAGACCACGGGCGGCGGCTGGGCGCCCGGGAACCTCACCGTGATCGCGTTGTGGGGCATCGCGGGGCTGCTCGTCGCCTCGCGACGCTTCCACGCCGAGCGGGCGCCGGGCGACCTAGCCGGCCACGCGGCGGCGTGAGGGCCGTGCGGGCTCGGCGACCCGTCTCCGCTCGCGGTGCCGGTACGCGTCGCGCAGTCGCTCGTGCGAGCGCATGCGGAACGAGGACTGGACTGCGTCGGGGAGCGGGATGCCGCCGGACGGCGAGATCTTCGGCTTGTCGGTGACCCGGTCGTTCCCGCCGCCGCCGCCGTCGTCGTCCTCGGGCGGCTTGAAGCCCGAGCCGGCCTCCGAGCGCAGGAACATGACGAAGAGGATCAGCCCGAGAACGAGGGCAACGAGATGGAGAGCTCCGAAGATGACCATGAGCTCTTCGTCAGGACTCATGAACGAAAGCGTACCCTCGGAGGCCTGCGGGCAGACCACCTTCGCTACCATGCCGTGCCGCTCCATGGCTGACACGGACTCCACCACGCTCGAGCTGAAGGCCCGCGAAGCGGAGGGCTCGCGGTCCGCGCGGCGCATGCGTCGCGAGGGCCTCGTGCCCGGCGTGATGTACGGCGGCGACGAGGCTCCGCGGCACTTCTCGGTCGATGCACGGCTCCTGCGCAACACGCTCGCGCACGCCGCCCAGGTGATCGAGGTCGCGATCGACGGCGCGTCGACGAACGTCCTGATCAAGGACGTCCAGCGCCATCCGGTGCGCGGCGAGGCGATCCACGTCGACCTGCTGCGCGTGCGCATGGACCAGGCGATCCACGCCACCGTGTCGATCGACTTCGTCGGCTCCGAGGAGGCGCCGGGCGTGGTCGAGGGCGGCATCTTCAACCAGGAGCTCCGCGAGGTGAACATCGAGGCGCTCCCGGGCGACATCCCGGACTCGATCCAGCACGACGTATCGATGCTGGAGATGAACGCCACGCTCACGCTCGACGTGCTGGCGGCGCCGCAGGGCGTCACGCTGCTCGACGACGTCGAGACCGTCATCGCCACGATCACCCCGCCGACGCTCGAGCCGGTCGAGGAGGAGATCGAGACCGAGACCGAGGTCGTCGGTGAGGGCGAGGAGGGCGAGGCGCCCGAGGGCGAGGCTGAGGGCGAGGCCGCCGAGGAGGCCGCCGGGTCGGCCGAATCGGACGAGAGCTGAAGCTCTTCTCCTCCACACCGGTCGACTGGCTGATCGTCGGCCTCGGCAACCCCGGGCCCGGCTACGCCGACAGCCCTCACAACGTCGGCTTCCGCGTTGCGCAGGCACTGGCCGAGCGCTGGGAGCTCCCGAAGCCGAAGAAGAAGTTCGCGGGCGAGCTGACCGAGGGCCGCACCGGCCCGGGCGGGCCGCGGGTGGCGGTCCTGCGGCCGCAGACGTACATGAACGAGTCGGGCCGCTCGGTCGGACCGGCGCGCGGGAGCTACAAGCTGGACCTCGACCGGCTCGTCGTGGTGCACGACGAGATCGACCTGCCGTTCGGCGAGGTGCGCGCGCGGCTAGGCGGGGGGCTGGCGGGCCACAACGGCTTGAAGTCGCTGCGGCGCGAGCTGGGCGGGCCGGACTTCCAGCGCGTCCGCGTCGGCGTCGGCCGGCCCGACTCGACCGACCCGGACATCGTCGCCGCCTACGTGCTCGGCAAGTGGCGTCAGCCCGCTTCGGAGGTCGCCGCGCTGGTCGACCGCGCGGGCGACGAGGTCGAACGGCTCGTCCTCGGAGGCTGAGGGAACCTCTCCACGGTCCGCGGGCGTATCAAGGGCATGACCGGGTTCGCCGCGTCCGCCCTCCTCGTCCTGCTGATCCTCGCGCCTCCTGCGTTCGGTGCCGGAGGTCCCGTCGCCGGGTCGGACGCCGGCCCGGCCGGCGTGACGGTGCGCGGCAACCCGAGCCGCTTCGTTGCGCTGCCGAAGGGCGACGCGACGCTGATCGCGCGGATCGACCGCCGCGGCGGCACGGTCTCCCGCCACCGGATCCTGCCGGGCCGGCTCGTCGTGCCCGCCGTCGCCTACGACGGCTCGGCGACCGGGCTGTCCGCCGACGGAGAGACGCTCGTGCTCGCGTCGCCGCGCTTCACGTTCCCCCGCCGGACCAGCACGTTCACGATCCTGGACACCGAGCGGCTCCGGCGCCATGGCACGATCCGGCTGCGCGGAGACTTCACGCTCGACGCGATCTCGCCCGACGGCGGCACGCTGTACCTGATCGAGTCGACGTCCAAGGACGATCTGACCCGCTACGCGGTCCGCGCGTACGACGTCGAGGCGCAGCGGCTGCTGCCCGACCCGGTCGTCGACCCCGCCGAGGCCGACGAGCCGATGCGCGGGATGCCGATCGCGCGCGCCTACAGCCCTGACGGGCGCTGGGCGTACACGCTCTACGACGCCCCCGAGCACCCGTTCATCCACGCGCTCGACACCGAGCGGGCCACGGCCAAGTGCATCGACCTCGACCAGCTCAGCGGCCGCGACGACCTGCTCGCGCTCTCGCTCCACGTCGGACCGGACGGGACCATCGCGATCCGCCACGTCGATGGCGAGCGCCCGGAGCTTGTCGTCGACCCCCGCACATTCGCCGTGCGTGAGCCGGCACAGCCCTCATCGCGGCCACGCGCCCGTGCCGCCGAGGACGACGGGAGCAGCGGCTGGCTGATCATCTCCGCGGGGCTGGGGCTGATCGCGCTCGTCGCGATCGTCCGCCACCGCCGTGTCCGCGATAACGTACAGACGTATGCCGCCTCGCGACTGGAACGCGACGTCCTATGAGCGAATGTCGGCACCACTGGAGGCGATGGGCCGGGACGTCCTCGACCGCCTCGACCTGCGCGGCGACGAGCGCGTCCTGGACGCAGGCTGCGGCACCGGACGCGTAACCGCGGCGCTGCTCGAGCGGCTCCCGCGGGGCGAGGTGGTGGCGGTCGACGGCTCGCCGGCGATGGTCGACGCCGCCCGCGAGCGTCTCGGGGACGCCGTCGACCTGCGGGTGGCCGACCTGACCGAGCTCGAGCTCGACCGCCCGGTCGACGCGATCCTCTCCACCGCCACGTTCCACTGGATCGCCGACCACGACCGGCTGTTCGCGCGGCTGCTCGCCGTGCTGGTGCCCGGCGGCCGGCTCGCCGCGCAGTGCGGCGGGGCCGGGAACATCGCGGCGCTCGCGGCCGCGGCCGCGCGGGTGGGGGAGCGGGCGCCGTTCGCGGATGAGCTCGCCGGCTGGCCGGGGCCGTGGAACTTCGCGTCCGCCGAGGAGACCGCGGCGCGCCTGACTCGCCTCGGCTGGGTCGACGTGTGGACGTGGTCGCACGACGTCCGGGT
>JBKOYW010000279.1:0-10572 GCA_046744275.1 Actinomycetota bacterium | reverse complement strand
GGCAATGCGTCGCGGCTGGCGATGCAGGAGCTGCTCGAGGTTCGCGACTTCGTCAACCAGGGCGGCCGCGTGCTCTACACGGGCCAGCACGCCGGGCAGCAGTACACGACGGCGCTCGGCACGCAGCTGTACGACCCGTTCGAGAACCGCCAGTGCCGGGCCGATCCGGTCGTGCAGGCGCGCTGCCTGGCGCTGTCCGGGTCCGGCAACTCGCAGGGCGACCCGATCGAGTACTGGTTCGGCGCGGCGATCACCACGGCGGACGGCGGCCTCGATCCCGACACCGGCGATCCGTTCGACGTATCGGGGATCGACGACCCGCTCGCCGGGTTGACATGGGGGTTCAACGGCGCCGACAGCGCCCAGAACCAGAACTCGGACTCGTCGTTCATCGCGACGGGCGACTTCCTCCAGGTGACCGACCCGGAGGACAGCTTCCCGCAGTTCGAGAGCTGGCCGGCGGCCGAGTACCTGAGCGGCCTTGCGGGCCCGCTGGATCCGCACACCGGGAGCTCGTTCATGTGGTCGCAGCTCGCGGACGAGGCGTACAAGCGCCTGTCGAGGACGATCACGGTCCCCTCCGGCGGCGCGACGCTGTCGTTCTGGTCCAGCTTCAACCTGGAGCTGGACTTCGACTACCTGATCGTGGAAGCCCACACGGTCGGGCAGGACGACTGGACGACGCTGCCCGACCTGAACGGTCACACGACCAGCGACCTCAGCAACGACCAGTCGTGCACGGGCGGGTGGAGCAACCCGGCAGATGCCGCCAACGTCCTGCACCCGTTCCTGACGCACTACCAGACGTTCAATCCGGCGGACGGCACCTGCACGCCGACCGGCAGCAGCGGGGTGTGGAACGCCGCGAACGGGAGCTCGAGCGGCTGGCAGCAGCTCGCGTTCGACCTCTCGCCCTTCGCCAACCGGCAGGTCGAGATCTCGATCACGGCGCTGAGCGACTGGGGTCTCCAGCAGTTCCCCGCCGTGTTCGTCGACGACGTCGTGGTCTCGACCGGTGAGGGCAGCACGTCGTTCGAGGAGGACGCCGACCCGCTCGACGGCTGGACGGTGCCCGGCGCCCCGCAGGACGCCGAGGGCATCGAGGGAGCCAACGTGAACGACTGGGTCCGCCGCGGCGGCCTCGGGATCAAGGAGGGGGCCGTCATCGGGACCCCCGACACGGTCTACATGGGCTTCGGCCTCGAGGGCGTCACGGGCGCCTCGACCCGCACCACGATCATGGACCGCGTGATCGACTACCTCCTGCGCTGAGGAAGGCCATGGGGGCGGGGCTTCGACGCCCCGCCCCCGCGGCTCAGAACAGCTGGTTCTCGCCGCCGAACACCTCGGACACCGAGTCGTCGGTGAAGATGCGGCGGATCGTGTCGGTGAGGATGTCGGCCACCGACAGCACCTTGAGGTTGCCGGGGGCGCCGCGGCGGAGCGGGATCGTGTCCGTCACCACGACCTGCTCGAATCCCGCGGCCTCGAGGTTCTCGAACGCGTTGCCGGACAGCACGGCGTGCGTGGCGGCCGCGAACACGCAACGGGCGCCCTCGTCCTTGACGGTCTCCGCGGCGGCGCGCAGGGTCCCGGCCGTGTCGATGATGTCGTCGAGGATCACCGCGGTCTTGCCCTTGACGTCGCCGATCACGTAGGCGATCTCGGCGACCTGCTGGGCGGGCCGCTCCTTGTTGAGGATGGCCAGCTCGGCGCCCACCTTCTCGGCGAACTTCTTCGCCAGCTTCACGCGGCCGGCGTCCGGCGACACGACGACGAGGTCGTCGAGCCGCATGTCGCGGAAGTACTGGGTGAGCATGAACATCGCCGTCATGTGGTCCACGGGCTTGGAGAAGAAGCCCTGGATCTGGCCGGCGTGCAGGTCCATCGTGAGCACGCGATCGGCGCCCGCGGTCTCGAGCGCGCGGGCGACGAAACGGGCGCTGATCGGCTCGCGGCCCAACGACTTCTTGTCCTGCCGCGAGTAGCCGTACCACGGGGTCACGGCGATCACGCGGTGCGCTGAGGCGCCGACCGCGGCGTCGACCATCAGCAGAAGCTCCATCAGCGCGTCGTTCGCCGTGATGCCGGTATCGGGATTGCCGCAGGTGGGCTGGACGATGAACAGATCCGCGCCGCGGATCGACTCCTCGAAGCGGCAGTACACCTCGCCGTTCGAGAAGGTCTTGAGCGTGACGCCGCCGAGCGAGACGCCGAGCTTTTCGGCGATCCGGCCCGCGAGCGCTGGGTTGGCCCGGCCGGAGACCACCATCAGGCTCTTGTCGTACTCGACGGCGAGCGACGAGCCGAGGTGGGCAATCCGGGGTTCGAGCGCACTCACGGCGCTTGTGAGTTTACGACGGGCGGTGGACGCCGTCGCGGCCCTCACGGCTGTTTGCGATCCGCGTAGCCCTCGATGTTGGTTTGTCGCGCGCGGGCAATCCCCAGGGCGCCGTCCGGGACGTCCTCGGTGATGACGCTCCCGGCGCCCGTGTAGGCGTTGTCGCCCACCTTCACCGGGGCCACGTAGGACGTGTGGACGCTCGACTTGACGCCGGATCCGATCGTCGTCCGGTGCTTGTTGCGACCGTCGTAGTTGGCGGTGATGTTGCCGGCGCCGATGTTGGTTCCCTCGCCGATGTCGGCGTCGCCGATGTAGGACAGGTGCGGGACCTTTGTCCCGGCCCCGATCTCGGAGTTCTTGATCTCCACGAACGTGCCGGCCTTCGCCTTGGGGTGGAGGTGGGCGTCGGGACGCAGGTAGGAGAACGGGCCGACCGTGGCGCCGTCGTCCACGCGCGCTTTCGTCAGGTGCGAGTGCAGGATCGTGACGTCGTCGCCGACCTGGGTGTCGATCAGCGTGCTCATGGCGCCGATGAGCGTGTTCGCGCCGATGGTCGTCGCGCCCCGGAGCTGCGCGAACGGCTCGATCGTGGTGTCGCGCCCGATCGTGACCGTGGCGTCGATGCGGGTCGAGGCGGGGTCGACGACCGTGACCCCGTTGCGCATGTGCTCCTCGAGGATGCGGCGCTGGGCGACCTGCTGGGCATAGGCGAGGTCGACGCGGTCGTCGACGCCGTGCGTGAGGTCCGGATCGCCGATCGGATGCGCCGCGATCGCCCGGCCCGCCTCGCGCATCGCCGGCAGCACGTCCGGGAGGTACAGCTCGCCCTGGGCGTTGTTCGAGTCGAGGGTCTGGAGCGCGGCCACCAGCGCGCTGCCTTCGAACGCGAAGACGCCGGTGTTGACCTCGCGGATCTCGAGCTCCTCGGGGGTCGCGTCGCCGGCCCTCTTGGCCTCCGCGACTCTAAGGACCGAGCCGTCGCTGCCGCGCACGACCCGTCCGTAGGCGCCCGGCTCGTCGAGCTCCATCGTGGCCATCGTCGCCGCCATCCCTGCCGCCTCGTGCGCCTCTATGAGGCCCCTGATCGCCTCGGCCGTCAGCAGCGCGACGTCCCCGTTGATCACCACCACCGTGGCGGTCGGATCGAGCAGCGAGGCGGCCGCCGCGACGGCGTCGCCCGTCCCGCGCGGCTCCTCCTGTATGGCAACCTCGACCCCCTCGGGCAGGTGCTCCTCGAGCCGCCGCTTCGGGTTGTCGACGACGATCACCCTGCCGGCCCCGGCGCCCCTCGCGGCCTGCACGACCCACGCGATCAGCGGTCTCCCGCACAGGGGATGCAGGACCTTGGGGAGCGACGAGCGCATGCGGGTGCCCTCGCCGGCGGCGAGGATCACAACGGTGGGTTCAGGCACGCGGGCATCGTAGTATCGGCTTCGCGCATCGAGTCGATCCGGTTGTCGGTAGGTCGAAGTCGGTGCGTCTAAATACTGGGGGGTGGTGCAATGGCAGCACTCTAGGTTTTGGTCCTAGCGATCCCGGTTCGAGCCCGGGCCCCCCAGCTTCGAACGCCGGCGTTTGTGCGCGCGGCCAGCTCAGGCACGACGGCGTCGCCGTTCGTGACGTGCAACGCACCATCCGGAATGCCGGCATGGGCGAACGATACGGCGCCCGGCTCCGGCGAACGAGCCCGTGCGCGGGTGGGACGAGCCTCGTGGGGCGCGACGAGCCGTTCGTGGGGCGCCGCGACTGATCAAGAGCTTCGATCGGTTCTGTCGGACTTTTGGCCAGATGGTTAGGGAAGCCTGCGCAATGCCGCTCGCGCCACTACTCTGGCGCCTCCATGCGCGCCCGCCTTCTCGCTGCCGCCACCCTCGCGGCCCTCCTCGTTCCTGCGTCCACAGCCGCCGCCGGCGACCCGATCATGCCGCTGAGCGACGTCCGAGCCGGCATGCAGTGCACCGGCTACTCGGTGGTGAAGGGGACCACCATCTCGTCGTTCAGCGTCGAGGTGCTCGACGTCATCGACGGCGACCCGCTCTCCGACGGCCCGCGGATCCTCGTCGAGGGCTCCGGCCCGGCCGTGGACACGACCGGAATCGGCCCGGGCTTCTCGGGCTCCCCGATCTACTGCCCGGGCGCGGACGGCGTGCAGCGCAACATCGGCGCGATCTCGACGTCGATCGGCGAGTACGGCGGCAAGGTCGTCCTCGCGACGCCGATCGAGGCGATGCTCGCCAACCCGACGAACCCGCCGCTGGCCCGCGACGCGGGTGACGGCACGCCGGCCTCCCCCCGCGCCGCCACCGCCATGCGCCGCATCCGCCGCGAGGGCACGAAGCCGCTGCTCGGCCCGCTCACGATCAGCGGCGTCTCGCCGCAGCTCGGCCGGGCGATCGAGGCGACGGGCAAGCGCATCGGCCGCCCGATCATCGCCGTGCCGGCCGGCCCGCTGGGGAGCTTCCCGGTGCAGAACCTCCAGCCGGGCTCGGCCGTCTCCGTCGGCTACTCGACCGGCGACCTGCGGCTGGGCGCGGTCGGCACCGTCGCGTACACGGATGGCGCCGCCGTATGGTCGTTCGGCCACTCGTTCGAGAGCGCGGGCGCGCGCAACCTGCTGCTCCAGGACGCCTACGTGTTCCACGTCGTCAACGACCCGAACGCGTCGCTGACCGGCGGCTCGTACAAGCTCGCGGTGGCCGGCCACGACGTCGGGACGCTCTCCAACGACGCGTTCTCGGCCGTCGTCGGATCCGTCGGCGTGCTCCCGCGCATGACCCAGGTGCAGGCGATCGGCACCGATCACGACACGGGCGCCACGAAGACCGTCGAGACCGGGATCGCGGACGAGACCGACGTCGACAACCCGACCGGGCTCTCCGCGCTCGGCTCGGTCGGCCCGCTCGCGATCGCGCAGGCCGCCGGCGGCGTGATGCGCAGCGCCCCGGGCCGCCTGACGGGCCGCATGTGCCTGCGGATCACCTTCGAGGAGAAGCCGAAGCGCCCCGCGAAGTTCTGCAACCGCTACCTCTCCTCGACGCTGTTCGACCCGTTCCTCGGGCCGCTTGGCAACCCGATCGCGTTCAACGCAGCGATGGACGCGTCGACCGCGTTCAGCGTGATCGACATCTACGAGGGCCGGACCCCGCACGTGACGAACGTGCACGCCGAGATCGACATCCGGCGCGGCGAGCGGCTCGCGTTCCTGCGCCGCATCGACGCCCCGCGGCGTGTGAAACCCGGCAAGATGGCCACGCTGCGGGTGACGATGCAGCACCTGCGCGGTGGCAACTTCACCAAGCGCTACCGCGTCCGCATGCCCGGCGGCCTCAAGCCCGGCCGCCGGACGCTGAAGCTCAGTGGCTTCCGCGAGGACTCGATGGACGAGGACCTGCTCGCCATCCTGTTCGGTATCAGCGAGAACGAGGACGAGGGCCCCGCGCCCGCGAAGCTCAACGACCTGATCGAGACGATCAGCGCGCTCGGGCGGTGGGACGGCGTCGAGCTCCGCCTGGGCGGCCGCGAGAAGCGCGCGTTCCGCGACGACGACTTCGTGATCACCGGCAAGGCCCGGACCCACGTCCGGATCGCCGGCAAGAAGAAGCGCCGCCGCTAGCTCTCGAACCGATAGACCGTGCCCGTCGGCGCCAGATCGGCGCCGGCGGCGCGCGGCACCGCCGCTTCGAGCACAGCCGCGAACGTCGCCGTGCTCGCCGCCATCATGTCGAGCAGCGTCTGCACCGGCGTCGCCTCGTCGGTCACGCCGTTCGCGTAGTCGGTCGCGTAGCCGAGCAGCGCGTACGGCAGCTCGGCCTCTCCGCACAGCACCGCCTCGGGTCCGCCGGTCTGCGAGACGTGCGTCACGCCGCACGCGGCCAGGCCGCGGATCTCCGCGCGGGTGTTGAAACGCGGCCCGTCGACGTGCCCGTATACGCCGCCGTCGCGGACCTCGACGCCCGCCTCGCGCGCGCCCTCGAGCAGCGCCTGCCGCAGTGGCTCCGAGAACGGGCGCTCGAAGATCCAGTGCCCGCGCCGGCGGTCGCCCGGCTCGGAGTAGAACGTGCACAGCTCTCCATCGCCGAGCCGGTTGGCGAGGAAGTGCAGGTCGTCGAAGCACGCGAGCGAGCCGAGCTCGACCGCCGGGTCGACCGCGCCGCAGACGGTGACCGCGATCACCGCGTCGGCGCCGAGCTCGGCCAGCGCTGCGATGTTCGCCCGGTGCGTGACGAGGTTCGAGAGGCGGCGGTGGCCCTCGCCGTGACGCGACACGTGGAGCACCTCGGTGCCCGCGAACGAGCCGCGCGAGACCGTGGCGTCGCCCCAGTCGGTCGAGACGAGGTCCGCGTCCGGGGATTCGAACCCGGGCAACGAGTACGTGCCGGAGCCGGTGATGATCGCGATCGGCATGGCGCCGGAGTATGCATAAGCTGCCGGGCGTGGAGCCCGCGCCGATCAGCCCTGAGGAGGTCCCCGCGTTCGTCGAGGGGATGTACGCGGCGTTCCACAACGACGTCCTGCCGCATCACGAGGAGCGCTGGAAGCGCGTGCTGGAGCCGGAGCGCGTGCTGGTGCTGCGCGACCGCGGCCAGATCGTGGCCGGCACCGGCATCTTCTCGCGCCGGCTGACGGTGCCGGGCGGCGAGGTGCCGGTCGCCGGCGTGACGCTGGTCGGCGTGCGCCCGACGCACCGCCGCCGCGGTCTGCTCACCACGCTGATGCGGCGCCAGCTCGCCGACGTGCACGAGGCGGGCCGCGAAGCAGTGGCCGCGCTGTGGGCGACGGAGCCGGTGATCTACGGCCGCTTCGGCTACGGCATCGCCACGCTGGCCGCGCAGCTCGACGTCAACAAGCGCGAGGCGCGGCTGCGCCGGCCGTCCGGCGCCCAGGTCGACCTGCAGCCGTCCCCCACGGACGCGCTCGAGGCAATGCAGCGCATCCACGAGGCCGTACGGCCGACGGTGCCCGGCATGCTCGGGCGCGACGGCCCCTGGTGGCAGGACCGGCTGCGCGACCACGAGCGCGACCGCGACGGCACCCAGCCGCTGCGCGCCGCCTTCGTCGACGGCTCCGCCTACGCCCTCTACGCCGTCAAGCCGCACTTCGACGACGACCGTCCGGCCGGCGAGGTCACCGTGCGCGAGGTGATGGCCGCCGACGAGGACGGTCTCGCCGCGATCTGGGGCTTCCTGCTCGGGCTCGACCTCACGACGACGCTGACGTGGGACCTGGCGCCGGCCGACGAACCGCTCCCGCACATGGTCGCCAACGCCCAGAACGTCCGCGTCCGGCTCGGCGACGCGCTGTTCGTGCGGCTGGTCGACCTGCCGCGCGCCCTGAGCGAGCGCAGCTATGCGCAGCCGTTCGAGGTCGTGCTGGAGGTCGCCGACGAGGTGTGCCCGTGGAACGCCGGCCGCTGGGCGCTGCGCTGGGACGGGTCGACCGCGACGTGCGCGCGCACCGCAACGCCGGCCGGCCTCGAGCTCGGCGCCGCCGAGCTGGGCGCCGCGTACCTCGGCGGAACGACGCTCGGGCAACTCGCCCGCGCGGGCCGCGTCCGCGAGCTCCGCAGCGGCGCGCTGGCGGCCGCCAGCCGCGCGTTCCAGGGCGACCGCGCGCCCTGGTGCCCGGAGATCTTCTAGTCCTTACGGATCGCTGAACGCGTACGGCGGCGCACGCGCCGATGCGACAATCGGACCATGGACTCCCGCGGCTCCGTGCTCGTCGTCGACGACGAGCCGACGATCCGCGAGGTGGTGTCGCGCTACCTCGAGCGCGCCGGCTACGACACCCGTGTCGCCGGCGACGGCCCGAGCGCCCTCCAGGCCGTCGTAGAGCGGCCGCCGGACCTGATCGTGCTCGACCTGATGCTGCCCGGGATCGACGGCCTCGAGGTGATGCGGCGCGTCCGCGAGGGCCGCCAGCGCGGCGCGGTCATCCTGCTCACCGCGAAGGGCGACGAGAACGACCGCATCGTCGGGCTGCGGCTCGGCGCCGACGACTATGTCGTCAAGCCGTTCTCGCCCGGCGAGCTGGTGGCGCGCGTCGACGCGGTGCTGCGGCGCGTCGACACGGTCGCCGAGGACGAGCCGCCGCTGCGCTTCGGCGACCTCGTAATCGAGCCGAGCGCGCACCGCGTAGAGGTCGCCGGCGAAGAGGTCCAGCTCACGATCCGCGAGTACGAGCTCCTGAACTTCCTCGCCCGCCATCCGGGCCGCGCGTTCACGCGCGACGAGCTGATGAACTCGGTCTGGCAGTACGCGTTCTACACCGACACGTCGACCGTCACCGTCCACATCCGGCGGCTGCGGGCGAAGATCGAGCGCGACCCCTCGGCGCCGCGCTGGATCGAGACGGTGTGGGGCGTCGGCTACCGCTTCGCGCCGTGACGGGTCTCGCCTACGCGACGGGCCTGGCGCTGCTGGTCGCCGCCGCGGCGGGGGCCGGCTACGGGACCCACGCGGCGTGGGTCACGCTCGCGATCGTGGCGCCGCTCGGCTGGGTGACGGTGCTCGCCACCGACCGGCTGATCGCGCGCCGCGCGCGGCTCGGCGGCCTGCGGCGCCAGTTCGCCGCCGTGGGGCTGGTGAGCGTGGCCATGCTGGCGGCGGGCGTCGCGGCGTTCGTGGCGCTGATGTTCGTCACCCGCCACGACGCGTTCTTCACGATCCTGCTCGCCGCCTACGCCGCGGCGCTCGCCCTGTGGGCGTCGGTGCGGATGGGGCGCCGCGCGATGACCGATCTCGACCGCATCCGCGCGACGCTGGCCGGCGTGGCCGAGGGGCGGCGCGACCTCGGCACCGGCGTCGAGGGCTCGGACGAGATCGCCCGGCTGGCCGCCGACGTCGACGCGATGATCGTGCGGCTTGATCAGGAGGAGCGGATGCGGCGCACGCTGTTCGCCGCCGTCTCGCACGACCTGCGCACGCCGGTCACCGCGCTGCGGCTGCTCGCCAATGCGATCGACGACGAGGTGGTGGACGCCGACATGCGGCGCGAGTACGTCGCGCGCATGGGCACCCACGTGCGCGCGCTCGGCACGCTGATCGACGACCTGTTCGAGCTGACGCGGCTCCAGAGCGGCGAGCTGGAGTGGTCGATGGAGCAGGTGAGCCTCGGCCTGCTGCTCGAGGAGGCGGTCGACGCGATGCGACCCGAGGCGGAGGCCGGCGCGGTGTCGGTCAGCGCGCGGCTCGACTCGGCGCTCGACGCCCGCGCAAACCCCGAGCAGCTCCAGCGCGTGCTCTTCAACCTGATCCAGAACGCGATCCACCACACCCCCGCCGACGGCAGCGTCACGGTCAGCGCCGAGGCGGTCGAGGGAGCGGTCGAGGTCGAGATCGCCGACACCGGGAACGGCGTCCCGGCCGACCAGCGCGAACGCGTCTTCGACCCGTTCTACCGCGGCGATGCGGCGCGCCAGGACGGCGGCGCCGGGCTCGGGCTCGCGATCTCGCGCGCGATCGTCGAGGCCCACGGCGGGACGATCTGGCTCGCGGAGGCGCCGGTCGGGACCCGCGTGCGCTTCCGGCTGCCCGCCTAGGGGTGCCCAAGGGGACACACGGAATGGCACGTTGGGCGGGCCCCCCGGCTGTCACCGGTCGCGCGGCTCGCGCCGCACCCGCCCGCCCTCGGCGCCCAGCTCGGTGGCGGGGCCGCGCGGGGCGGCGATGCCGAGCACGCGCATTGCCTTCAGGCCGAGGCCGAGCTTCTCGCGGCCGTCGGTGGAGGAGACGTCGAGCCCGGTGAGGTCGCGGACGCGCTCGAGCCGGTAGCGGATCGTGTGGCGGTGGGTGAAGAGGCGCGACGCGGTGCCGGCGACGTTGGCGTCGGCATCCAGGAACGTCTCGAGCGTCTGCACGAGGTCGGTCTCGTACTGGTCGTCGTAGGCCACCAGCGGCTCGACGGTCTCGGCGAAGAAGCGCTGGAGCTCCGCCGGGTCCTCGCTCATGGCCGGCAGCAGCAGCCGGTACGCGCCGGTCTCCTCGAACGCCAGCACGGCGTCCTCCGGCCCGGCCTCGGCGACGTTGGCGGCCAGCAGCGCCTCGTTGCCGGCGCGGTAGAGGTCGACCGGGTCGGTGGCCAGGCGCGAGTGCCCGATCGCGAACGTGAAGCCGTGCAGGCTCGAGCGCAGCTCGCGGGCCACCGCCTCGGCGACGCGGGGCACCTCCGGATCGCTCTCGGCAGGCACGAGCACGACCACGTGACCGGTGGCGTCCTCGATCACCGCCGCC
>JBKOYW010000028.1:0-3979 GCA_046744275.1 Actinomycetota bacterium | reverse complement strand
CGTCTGGATGCCGTCTCAGGGTCATCTCAGCGGGGTAGGCCACGATCCAGAGCCATGAGACGACGACGCATCATCATCACCACGATCACCGCCGGCGCGCTCATCGCGGGCGGCGCCGCGATCGCCGGTGCGACCGGCGGCGACGACGATGCCACCGAGCGGCCGATCGCCGGCAGCGCGCTGGAGAAGGCGAAGGCCGCCGCCCTGGCCGAGGTGCCGGGCCGGGTCACCGAGACCGAGGTCGGCGACGAGGAGAGCTACTACGAGGTCGAGGTCACGCGCGCCGACGGCAGCCAGGTCGACGTCCAGCTCGACCGCGACTTCAACGTCGTCGGTTCGGCGGGCGACAACGAGAGCGAGCACGAGGGGAACGACGACTGACGCCTGCCACAATGGCGGGTGCATGCCGACGAGAGAGCAGATCACCGAAGCGCTGAAGTCCGTCATCGACCCCGAGCTCCGCAAGGACATCGTCGAGCTCGAGATGGTCCGGGCCATCGACGTCAAGGACGGCGGCATCGTCGACGTCACCGTCTCCCTCACCACCCCGGGCTGCCCGATCAAGGGCCACTTCCAGAACGCCGTGGCCAAGCATGTGTCGGCGGTCGAGGGCGTCACGCGGGTGAACGTCGGCTTCGACGTGCTGACCGACCAGGAGAAGTCGGGCCTCCAGCGCAAGCTCGGGCGGCCCGGCGGGCTGCCGGAGGGCTCGCTCGCCCAGGTCGCCAACGTGCTGTGCATCGGCTCCGGGAAGGGCGGCGTCGGCAAGTCGTCGCTGACCGTCAACCTCGCCGCCGCGCTCGTCGCGGAGGGCAAGAAGGTCGGCGTGCTCGACGCCGACGTCTGGGGCTACTCGATCCCGCGCATGCTCGGGCTGGGCGGCCAGCGCCCGAAGGTCTCGGGCGAGCGCAAGATCCTGCCGCTTGAGGCCCACGGCATCAAGGTCATGTCGATCGGCTTCTTCATCGCCGAGGACGAGGCCGTGGTGTGGCGCGGCCCGATGCTCCACAAGGCGTTGACGCAGTTCCTCGAGGACGTGAACTGGGGCGAGCTCGACTTCCTGCTCATCGACCTCCCGCCCGGCACCGGCGACGTGTCGATGACGCTCGCCCAGCTGCTGCCGGAGGCGAAGTTCCTGATCGTCACCACGCCGCAGCCGGTCGCCCAGAAGGTGGCGCGCCGCTCTGCGGAGATGGCTGACAAGGTCAAGCTCGAGATCGGCGGCGTGATCGAGAACATGTCCGGCTTCACGACCCCGGGCGGCGAGCGCTTCACGATCTTCGGCGAGGGCGGCGGCCAGCTGCTCGCCGACGAGCTCGAGGTCCCGCTGCTCGGCAAGGTGCCGCTCACGATGCCGCTGCGCGAGACGGCCGACGCGGGCGTGCCGCTGATCGAGGTGAACCCCGACGATCCGGCGGCGCAGGCGATCCGCCAGGCCGCGCGCGGGATCGTCGCGATCACGCCGGTCGCGCTCCCGGTGATGGCCGACCCGGTACCGGTGGGCATGAGCCTGCCGATGGCCGGCTGAGCAGTGCCGCTGGACTTCGCAGCGTTCGACGAGCGCGGCTACCGGACGGTCGACGTGCGGACCGGCTACCGCGAGTGGGTGCCGACGTACGAGGACACGGTCCAGGACGTGATGGACATCGCGTTGCTGGACGAGCTCGGCACCATCGAGTGGGACGCTGTCGCCCGGGCTGCCGACCTCGGCTGCGGCACCGGGCGCACCGCGGCCTGGCTGCGGGCGCACGGCGTCGCCGCGATCGACGGCGTCGACCTCACACCCGAGATGCTCGACGTCGCGCGCGAGCGCGGCATGCACGCCTCGCTGCGCGAGGGCGACGTCGCCGACACCGGGCTCGAGACCGGCGCCTACGACCTTGTGATCGCGTCGCTGGTCGACGAGCACCTCGCCACGCTCGGCCCGCTGTACGGCGAGGCCTGGCGGCTGGCCGAGCCGGGCGGCGACTTCGCGCTCGTCTGCTTCCACCCGCACTTCATCATGGCCACGGGCATGCCGACCCACTTCACCGGCGCGTCGGGAGAGCCGCTCGCCATCTCGACCTACGTCCACCTGCTGAGCGACCACGTCGCTGCGGGGCTCGAGGCCGGCTGGGCGCTCGCCGAGATGCGCGAGGGCGTGATCGACGACCGCTGGATCGCCGTCAAGCCGAAGTGGGAGCGCTTCCGGCACCACCCGATCTCGGTCGCTCTCGCGTGGCGCAAGGCCGCGTAGCTGTCTTCGACAGCCACCTGCACGTCATCGACTCCCGCTTCCCGTTGGTCGCCAACCAGGGCTACCTCCCCGAGCCGTTCACGGTCGACGACTACCGCGCGGCGACGGCCGGCATGAACGTCATCGGCGGCGCGGTCGTCGCCGGCTCGTTCCAGACGGGGTCCGAGTACCTGGTAGACGCGCTGGAGCGGCTCGGGCCGGGGTTCGTCGGCGTCGCCCAGCTCGACCCGGGGACGAGCGACGAGGAGATCCTCGCGCTCGACGCCGCGGGCGTGCGGGCGGTGCGCTTCAACCTGCACCGCGGCGGCGAGCTCGACGAGGAGCTGGCCAACCGGGTGCACGAGCTCGCCGGCTGGCACACCGAGATCTATGCCGGTGAGCGCGAGCTGGCGGCGCTCGAAGAGCGCCTGCGCGCCCTTCCACGCCTCAGCGTCGACCATCTCGGCCTCGACCGCGAGGCGCTGCCGGTGCTGCAGCGGCTCGGCGCGCACGTCAAGGCCACGGGCTTCGGTCGCGTGGATCTCGACGTCGAGGCCACGCTGCGGGCGATCGACCCGGCGAGGCTCCTGTTCGGCACCGACCTGCCCGGCACTCGTGCCCGCCGGCCGTTCGAGCCCGGCGACCTCGAGCTCGTCGCCTCGATCGCGCCGGCGGCGCTGGCGGACAACGCGCGGGCGTGGTATCGACCACGGGCATGAGCTACGACATCCATCTCGACGACAAGTACGGCCAGCTGAACCTGGTCGACATCCCGGCCGAGATCGCGGCGCACGAGCCGTGGTTCAACCAGACGCTCACCACCGTCAACGACTCGGTCGTGCGGCTCGGCATCATCGAGGGCGACTTCCACTGGCACAAGCACGACGAGGACGACGAGTTCTTCCTCGTGCTCGAGGGCCGGCTGCTGATCGACCTCGAGGACCGCGAGACGGTGACGCTCGAGGCCCACCAGGGCTACACGGTGCCGCGCGGCGTCATGCACCGCACGCGGGCGCCCGAGCGCACCGCGATCCTCATGGTGGAGCCATCGAACGTGGTACCCACCGGGGATTAGCTCCCCGCGTAATAGTCCGCGTTGAGCTTGGTGTAGTGCGCCCACTCCTCCGGGAGCTGGTCCTCGGCGAAGCAGGCGTCGACCGGGCATGCCTCGACGCAGGCGTCGCAGTCGATGCATTCCTCCGGATCGATGTAGAGCATCTCGACGTTGTCATAGTCGGGCTCGTCCGGCGTCGGATGGATGCAGTCGACGGGGCAGACCTCGACGCACGAGTTGTCCTTGGTCCCGATGCAGGGTTCAGCGATCACATAGGCCATGCGGGGTGTCCTCGATCCGATGACGGGGAGCGAACCCGGATTCTAGGCTTCGCGACGTGCTGCTGCTGACGGGCGCCACCGGGCTGGTCGGTTCCGCGGTCCTGCGCCGGCTCACCGCCCGCGGGGAGCCGGTCCGCTGCCTCGTTCGCGACCCGCGCCGGCTTGGGGCCGAGCGTGTGCGCGTCCAGCTCGCGATCGGCGACCTGTCGGATCCCGCGTCGTGGCGCCACGCGCTGCGCGGCGTGAAGACGGTCGTGCACCTGGCGGCCACCGAGCGCGACCAGCCGCGCGCCACGATCGAGGAGATCGACGGGCTGGCCGCGCTGCGGCTGCTGCGGGCCGCCGAGCGGGCCGGCGCCGAGCGCTTCCTCTGGCTCACGCGGCTCGGCGCCACACCGCACCACCACTCGCGCGTGCACCGTGCGAAGG
>JBKOYW010000054.1:0-6927 GCA_046744275.1 Actinomycetota bacterium | reverse complement strand
AGATGGGCGACGAGGACGACGACCTGCTGCGCGCCGCCGAGGAGCTCGGCATCGACCTCTCCGGCGTGCGCGCCTCCGACGGAGCCGGCGACGAGGAGGCCGCCGACGAGACGGAAGAGGAAGAGGTCGAGGAAGGCGAAGAGGGCATGACCGAGGACGCCGACGTGACCGACGCCGAGGACGCCGACGTGACCGACGCCGAGTACATCGACGAGGACGCCCCGATCGGCGACATCCTGGCCGCCGACGAGGAGTAGAGAACGGGCACGTTCTCGACCATCACGCCCGACCGGCTCGGCCTGCCGAGCTACGGCAGCCGCCGCGTGCCGGGCCTACGCCGCGAGGAAGTCGCCGTGCCGGCCGGCCTCACCATCTTCACGTACACCGCCGAGCCAGGCACACGCGACGAGGAGGCCCTCAGGCTCCTCGGCAGCTGGGCCGCGACCTACGAGCAACCCGCCGTCCAATGACCATGGAACACCGCCAACTCGGGCGCACCGGGGTCTCAGTCAGCAAGTTCTGCCTCGGCGCGATGATGTTCGGCGCCTGGGGCAACCCGGACCACGACGAGTCGATCCGCATCATCCACCGCGCGCTGGACGCCGGGATCAACTTCGTCGACACCGCCGACGTCTACGGCTCCGGCGAGTCCGAGGAGATCGTCGGCAAGGCCCTCAAGGGCCGCCGCGACGACGTCATCCTCGCCACCAAGTTCCACAACCCGATGGGCGACGACCCCAACCAGCGGGGCAACTCACGCCGCTGGATCATGCGCGCCGTCGAGGACTCCCTGCGCCGGCTGGGCACCGACTGGATCGACCTCTATCAGGTCCACCGACCCGATCCGGACACGGACATAGAGGAGACCCTCGGGGCGCTGTCCGACCTCATCCACCAGGGCAAGGTCCGCTATCTCGGCAGCTCCACATTCCCCGCCTCGCAGATCGTCGAGGCCCAATGGGTCGCGCGCGATCGCCGGCTCCAGCGCTTCGTGACCGAGCAGCCCGCGTACTCGATCCTCGTGCGCGCGGTCGTGGCCGACGTCTTGCCCACGTGCCTGCGGCTCGGCATGGGCGTGATGTCCTACAGCCCGCTGACCGGCGGCTGGCTGTCGGGCCGCTGGCGCAAGGACTCTGGCCAGCAGGCCTCCTCACGCGCCGAGCGCCTGCCCGAGCGCTTCGACCTCGCCAACCCGTTCAACCAGCGCAAGCTCGATGCCGTCGAACAGCTGGCACAGCTCGCCGAGGAGACCGGCATCACGCTCATCCAGCTCGCCATCGCCTTCGTCCTCAGCCACCCGGCCATCACCGCCGCCCTCGTCGGGCCGCGGACCATGGAGCAGCTCGAATCGCAGCTCGCCGCGGCCGGCGTCGTGCTCGACGAGGCGGTGCTGGACCGCATCGACGAGATCGTGCCGCCCGGCATCACCATCAACCCGGCCGACAACTCCTACGTAAACCCCGCGCTCGAGTCGGCCGCACGCCGACGGTAGCCCGGGCGATCAGGCGACGCCGGAACCCATAGACGAGCACTTCGATGGGCAACCGGTGCGGCCGGCCGATCGCGCGCGGAGGCGTCAGGAGCGGGAATACTGCGGCTTCCTGAGGCCTCCGGAGTCTTCCTGCCAACTCCCGGCCGTCAGTCGGGGCGGCCGGATTCGAACCGGCGAACCTCCGCGACCCAAACGCGGCGCTCTACCAGACTGAGCTACGCCCCGGTGGGCGCGAGTATGGCAGCAGCCACAATGCTCGGCTCATGTCCGATCGCCGTCGCCGCCCGCGCCTGGGCTATGCCCTCGCCGCGGTGGCGGCGCTGATGTTCGCGGCGAACGGGTCGATCGCGAAGTTCCTGCTCGAGGACGGGGTCACGCCGGCGCATCTGAGCCAGCTGCGGGTCACGCTGAGCTTCGGGATCCTCGCCGGGGCGCTGGCGGTGCTCGACCGCAGCCGGCTGTGGATCGCCCGCGCCGACGTGCCGCGGATGGCGTGGCTCGGGATCGCCGGGCTCGCGCTCGTGCAGCTCACGTATTTCCTGGCCATCGACCGGCTGCCGATCAGCGTCGCCCTGGTGATCCAGTTCACCGGGCCGCTGATGGTGCTGCTGTGGCTGCGCCTGGCGCACGGCCGGCACCTGCGGGCCTCGCTGTACGGCGCGGTGGCGCTGTCGGTCGCAGGCTCGGCGCTGGTAGTGGAGATCTACGACGCGGGCTCGCTCGACGGGCTCGGCATCGCCTTTGCCCTCGCCGCCGCGGTCACGCTCGCGATCTACCTGATCGCCGCCGAGCGCGCAGGCCACCGCTACGACGCATTCACCACGCTGGCGTGGGCGCTCGGGTTCGCGACGCTGTTCTGGCTGCTCGTCAACCCGCCGTGGGCGTTCCCGCTGGGCGACCTCGACAGCCTGCGCAACGGCGCCCTCGCGCTGGGCGTGGTGGTGATCGGCACGCTCGCGCCGTTCCTGCTCACGGTGACGGCATTGCGGCACCTGCCGGCCGCGCGCGTCGGCCCGGTCGCCACGCTCGAGCCGGTGCTGGCCACCCTGATCGCCTGGGCGGTCCACGACCAGGCGCTCGCCGGGCTCCAGGTCGCCGGCGGGCTGCTCGTCGTCGTGGCCGTCATGTGGGTGCAGTTGCACCCGCCCGCGCCGGAGGTCGAGGCGGTGCCCGCCTGGGGCGTCGAACGCCCGTCCAAGGCGCCTTAAGACCGCTCGGCCGCGGCCGATACAGGGAATGAGGATGCACTCCCGATAAAGGCAAACCGCTCGTGAGGGCGGGACGCAAAGCCACGGAGCTCACCGAGCCTGCCGGGTTGCCGAGGACATGACCACCAAGCTCCGTACCGCACTCATCGCCCTTCTCACCGCCGCCCTCCTCGTGCCGGCCACCACGGCCGCCGAGGGCAAGAGGAAGGCCCCCGCCGAGGCCCAGGCCGCGCAGGAGTGCGCCGACGCCGACCTCGAGGCGACGAACGAGAACCTCGGCCGCATCCGCGCCGCGATCCTCTGCCTGCACAACCAGATCCGCGCCGAGAACGACCTGCCGGCACTGCGCGAGAGCAAGCGCCTGCGCAAGGCCGCGCTCGGTCACTCGAAGGACATGGTGAAGGACGGCTTCTTCGAGCACACCACGCCCGAGGGCGTCACGATGGTCGACCGCATCCTCAAGGCCAAGTACGTCGGCGAGGACGAGGGCTGGGTCCTCGGCGAGAACCTCGCCTGGGGCACCGGCTCGCTCGGTACGCCCCGCGGCGCCGTCGACGCCTGGATGGACTCGCCCGGCCACCGCGCGAACGTCCTCAAGAAGGCCTACCGCGAGATGGGCGTTGGCGTGGTCGCCGGCGTGCCGGTCTCGGACGCCGCGGGCGCCACCTACACGGTCGACTTCGGCGCCCGTCGCTAGAGGGCCGAAGGCCCGGTCAAGGTCGCCCGGAGGGCGACCTTCCCATCAGAGGGCGGTCCGGATGACCGCCCTGGCTAACCTCGTCGCAGATGGCCGAGGTCTCCCCCTTCCGTGCGCTCCACTACGACCGCGATCGCGTCGGCGGCCTGCAGCCGGTCGTCGCGCCGCCATACGACGTCATCGACGCCGACCAGCGCGCCGAGCTGCTCGCCCGCTCGCCGTACAACGTCGTCGAGATCGACCTCCCGCAGGGGGACGATCCCTACGCCCACGCCGCCGACGTCTTCGAGCGCTGGCAGCGCGACGGGATCCTCGTCCGCGACGACGAGCCCGCCCTGTGGGCGCTCGAGCAGGACTACACCGGCCCCGACGGGCGCCGCCGCACCCGCCACGGGTTCTTCGCGCGCGTGAAGGTGGAGGACTACGGGCCTGGCCGCATCCGCCCGCACGAGCGCACGCACCCCGGCCCGAAGGAGGACCGGCTGCGCCTCACGCGCGCCACGCACGCGAACCTCTCCCCCATCTTCTCGCTCTACGACGACCCGCAAGGAGCCGCCTGGGGCGCCCTCGCCCCGCACCTCGAGAGCGACCCCTGGGCCGAGGTCACCGACGAGGACGGCACCACGCACCGGCTCTGGCGCGTCGCCGACGCGCAGGCCGCCGGCGCGGTTCGCGATGCCCTGTCCGGCACGGAGCTGCTGATCGCCGACGGCCATCACCGCTACGAGACGGCGCGCGTCCACCACGAGGAGGGAGGCGCCGGCCACGTGCTGATGTGCCTGGTCGCGCTCCAGGACCCCGGCCTGACCGTCTTCCCCACCCACCGCCTGCTGACCGAGCTCGACGGTCCTCGCCGTGAGTCCCTGCGCGCCACGATCCAGCGCGACTTCGACACCGCGGAGATCCCCGCCGACGAGCTCGAGCCGGCCGGCGATGGACCGGTCCGGATGGGGTACCTGGACTCTCATCACGGCCGTCCGCTCATGCTCACGCTGCGCGATCCGGCGATTGCCGCCGCCGCGCTGCCCGACAAGCCCGACCCCTACCGCGGGCTCGACACGGCCGTCCTGGAGGCGCTCGTGCTGCAGGGCGCGCTGGGAATGAGCGAGGACGACATCTCGCACCTGCACGGGCTCGACTACGCGCGCGACACCGCCCAGGCGCGCCGGCGCGTGGAGTCCGGATCGGCCCAGGCGGCGTTCTTCATGCGCGGCACGCCGGTGTCCCAGGTGCGCGACGTGGCGGCCACCGGGGAGAGCATGCCGCCCAAGAGCACGTACTTCTTCCCCAAGGTGCTCACCGGCATGGTGTTCAATCTGTTGGACGACTGATGGCGCTTCTGAACCGAAATACCACTCCCACCCGCTCCATGCGGGCCATCGCGCGCCAGCGCGAGAAGTACACGCACGACGTCAAGGCCGGCGATCACACGATCACCGTCGACGAGCCGGTCGAGTCCGGCGGCGACGACCTCGGGCCGAGCCCACAGGAGCTGCTGGCCGCCGCGCTCGCCTCCTGCACGGCCGTGACGATGGAGATGTACGCCCAGCGCAAGGGCTGGGACACCAACGGCCTCGCCGTCGACGTCCAGTACACGCCCGCCGAGCGCGGCTGCCCGACCCAGTTCGACCTCGTGATCAAGATGCCCGCCCACCTCGACGAGGAGCAGATCGAGAAGCTCCAGGTGATCGCGGCCAAGTGCCCGGTCCACCGGACGCTCGAGGGCGAGGTCATGTTCCACGAGCGGGTCGAGCTCGCCTGAGCGTCGCCGACGAGCTCGCCGCCGTGCTGGTCGCGCCCGACGAGGCGCTCGCCATGGACGTCCACGGCGGCAAGGACGCGGCCGTGCTCGTGCCGGTGTTCGAGGACGCCGGCGGCGCCCTGCATGCGGTCTTCACCCGGCGCCGGCACGACCTGCGCCGCCACGCCGGCGAGATCTCGTTCCCGGGCGGGCGCCGCGACGACGGCGAGGCGCTGCTCGACACCGCGCTGCGCGAGGCGCACGAGGAGGTCGGCCTGCCTCCGGACGCGGTGCAAGTGGTCGGCGCGCTGCCGCCGACGCCGACCTTCGTCACGAACTACGCGATCTACCCGTTCGTCGGCGTGATCGAGGCCGGCTTCGCGTGGGTCGCGCAGCGCACCGAGGTCGACGAGGTGCTCGAGCTGCCGCTCGAGGAGCTGCGCGCCGGCTACGGCGAGCGGCGGCTGGTGCGGAAGGGCATCCCCTTCCGCACACCGACGTACGAGGCGGGCGGCCACGTCATCTGGGGGGCGACCGCCCGCATCCTCCAGGACCTGCTGGCTAGGACCGCTCGATCGGGACGTTGACCATGTTCCCCCACTCGGTCCACGAGCCGTCGTAGTTCTTCACGTCGGGCTTGCCGAGCAGCTCGTGCAGCACGAACCAGGTGTGCGCGGAGCGCTCGCCGATCCGGCAGTAGGCGATGATCGGCTCGCCGTTGGTGACGCCCTTGTTGCCGTACAGCTCGGCCAGCTCGTCGGCCGACTTGAAGGTGCCGTCCTCGCGCACCGCCTGCGCCCACGGCACCGACGCCGCGCCCGGGATGTGGCCGGCGCGCTGGGCGCCCTCCTGCTCGTAGCCGGGCATCGCGATCAGCTCGCCCGAGTACTCCTGCGGCGAGCGGACGTCGACCAGCTTGGTCGTCGACTCGAGCGCCGCCAGCACCTCGTCGCGCTTTGCGCGGATCTTGTCGTCGCCGGGCGTCGCGGTGAACGAGGCCGGCTCGTAGCTGGGCACGTCGGTGGTGACGGGCCGGTCCTCGGCGAGCCACTTCTCGCGCGGTCCGTTGACGAGCTTGACGTCGTCGTGCCCGTAGTACTTCAGGTACCAGTACGTGTAGGCCGCGAACCAGTTGTTGCGATCGCCGTAGAGCACGATCGTGTGGTCGCCGGAGATCCCGCGCGAGCCGAACAGCTCGCCGAACTCCTGCGGCCCGAGGAAGTCGCGCTTGACCTGGTCCTGGAGGTCCTTCTTCCAGTCGAACCCGATCGCGCCCGGGATGTGGCCCTCGTCGTAAAGGGCGGGGTTCTCGTCGACCTCGACGATGCGGACGCCCGGATCGTCGAGGTGGTCCTGCACCCACTGGGTGTCGACGAGCACGTCGTTGGCGTAGTCGGCCACGCTGTTCCTCCTAATTCCTACCGAAATTCACAGATTTCTCCCCATCATAACCCGGTCGACCGCGGCCGCGGCGTCGCCGCCGGGCTCGATCAGCTCGACCGGGATCCGCCACCGGTCGGCGGCGTCGAGCGCGATCGCCTCGCCCGCGGGCAGCGCCCGCTCGTAGACCACGCCGCGCACCGGCGTGTCGACGAGCTTCTCGAACAGCATCCGCAGGCGGCCGCCGTGCAGGTCGGGATCGGGCACGGCGCCGAACAGCCAGCAGACGACGGTGACGCCGGCCAGCGCGCCCATCAGCGTGCCGATGCGGTCGGGGTCGCCGACGTAGGGCTCGGCGCCGGCGGCCGCGATGGCGCCGGCGCGGGCGGGATCGCGCGTGGTGCCGCGC
>JBKOYW010000084.1:0-8984 GCA_046744275.1 Actinomycetota bacterium | reverse complement strand
GCGTGCGGGCCGGCCGTTCCACGTGGTGACCGACGACTGGCGGGCCGATTCGTTCCGCGAGGCGATCGGGCGGTGGGCCCGGGCGGCGGCCGCGGTCACCCGCCTGCGCACGCTGCGGGTCGGTGTCTTCGGCTACGCGATGAACGGCATGGGCGACATCCAGGTCGACGTCCACGCGCTCCTGCGCACGCTGGGGCCGGAGGTGCTCGCGCTGGCGCCGGGTGAGCTGCACCGGGCGGCGCAGGCGGCGGCCGAGGCCGACGTCGCCGCGCTGATCGCCGACGAGGATGCGCGGTTCGAGATCGACCCGCGGCTCTCGCGCGAGGAGCGGAAGGACCATGCGCGGATGCAGCTGGGCATCGAGCGCGTGCTCGCCGACGCCGGCTGCCGCGCGTACTCGACCCACTTCGACGCGATCGCCGAGGACGGCCGCTTCGCCCGCCTGCCGCTCGCGGCGGCGTCGAGCCTGATGGCGTGCGGCTACGGCTACGGGGCGGAGGGCGACGCGCTGACCGCCGCGCTGATGTCCGCCGGCCGGACGCTGCTCGGCGAGACGCAGTTCACCGAGATGTACGCGATGGACTTCGCGACCGACTCGATCCTCATGAGCCACATGGGCGAGGGCAACTGGCGCCTCGCGCGCGAGGATCGCCCGGTGCGGCTGATCAAGCGCCCGCTCGGGATCGGCGGGCTCGACGACCCGCCGACCTTCCTGTTCCAGTACGCGACCGGGCCGGCGACGCTGGCCACGCTCGTGGCGCTCGGCGGCGAGCGGTTCCGGCTCGTGGTGTGCGAGGGCGAGGTGCTCGACACCGAGGAGCTGCCGAAGCTGGAGATGCCGTACGGCCACTTCCGTCCGCGCGCCGGCGTGCGCGACTGCATGAACGCCTGGCTGCGGCTGGGCGGGCCGCACCACCAGGTGCTCAACCCCGGCCACCGCGCGGCCGAGTGGGAGGTGTTCTGCGAGTTCGCGGGCGTGGAGTTCGCAGCCGTGTAGCGTCCGCCCGCGGTGCGGGTCCTGTTCACCTTCGTCGGGGGCCGCGGGCACTTCGAGCCGATGGCCCCGATCGCACGTGCGGCGGCAGCCGCGGGCCACACGGTGGCGTTCGCCGCGGGCTCACTGCTGACGCCGGCGGTCGAGGCGGCCGGCTTCGAGGCGTTCGCCGTCGCGCCGGTCCAGGACCCGCCGACACGCAAGCCGCTCGTGGCCGTCGACCTCGAGCGCGAGGAGCGCGTGCTGCGCGAGGCGTTCGCGGGGTGGATGGCGCGAGAGCGGGCGCCCGCTGTCGTCGCGCTGTGCGGCGAGTGGCGGCCCGACGTGCTCGTGTGCGACGAGGTCGACCTCGGGAGCATGGTGGCGGCCGAGCGGCTCGGGGTGCCGTACGCGATCGTGCTCGAGAATGCGTCCGGCTCGTTCGTGCGGCCCGAGGTGCTGGCCGGGCCGGCCGACGCGTTGCGCGCCGAGCACGGCCTGCCGCCTGGATCTCGCGCGAGCCTGGTCCTGTCGCCGTCCCCGCCGAGCCTTCGAACGCCGCCCGCCGGGGCCGTGGCGGTCCGCCCGACGCTCGAGCCGGCGCCGCCGTTCGAGGGCGTGGAGGACGCGGTGCTGTTCACGCTCGGCACCGTCTTCAACGTCGAGGCCGGCGACCTGTTCACGCGCGTGCTGTCCGGGCTGCGCAGCGTCGGCGTCGACGTGCTCGTCACGGTCGGCCACGGGGTCGATCCGGCCGAGGTCGGGCCGCACCCGGCGCAGGTGCGGGTGGAGCGCTACGTGCCGCTGTCGGCGGCGCTGCCGCGCTGCCGCGCCGTGGTGTCCCACGGAGGCTCCGGCCTCGTCGTCGGCGCGCTCGTCCACGGCCTGCCGTCCGTGCTGCTCCCGATGGGCGCCGACCAGCCCGGAAACGCGGCGCGCTGCGAGGCGCTCGGGGTGGCGCGCGTGCTCGACGTGATGGCAGCGACGCCCGAGGACGTGGCCGTGGCGGTGACGGCCGTGCTGGAGCAGCCGTCGTACCGCGAGGCCGCGGAGCGGCTGCGCGACGAGATCGAGACGCTGCCCGGGCCAGACCATGCGGTCGCGCTCCTCATTACGCTGACGTCATGACCTACGTCAGCCAGGAGGCTCGGCAGCAGCTGCTCGACACGGTCGCCGAGGCCACCGACCTCCTCGGCGCGGCGCTCGCGTCGCTCGGCGATGCCTACGAGCAGCTCGACGAGAACAGCGCCGACCGGCTCGAGGAGCAGCTCTTCCGGCCCGTCCAGGTCGCCTACGGCCGCGCCCGCCGCACCCACGCCGGCTTCGCCCAGCGGCACAACCTGCCGGGCCGGACGTTCGAGCCGGCCGCCTCCGGCGCGCCGTCGCACGGCGTGCGCGGCTTCCTCGAGATGGCGCTCGAGTCCGTCGACGAGGCCGACATCGAGCTCGCCGAGCTCCAGGACTCGCTGATGCCGGTCGAGGTCGGCGACGCCGAGCTGCGCGCCGGGCTGGCCGAGGTGCGCGAGCTGATCGGCGTCCTGCCCGACCGCGCGCGCGAGCTCCTACGGCGCTGGGGGCGCTGACGGGCTCGCGGGCTCGTCGCCCGGCTTGACGTAGGCCGCCTCGACGCCCGGCGTGCCGCGGAGCGCGACGGCGAGCCGCTCGGCGCCGGCCGGGTCGGCGACCTCCGCGACGTACCAGCTCGCGAGCTCGGGGTCCCGCGTGCCCGGGTGCTGCGGAGCCAGCGTCGTGCCGGCCGCGCGCGCGAGCTCGCCTGCCTGCTCGGAGGGCGTGCCGGACAGGAGCTCCCGCTCCTGTCCGGCCACCTTCACGACGACCTGCACGCGCCGTCAGCCCGAGACGACGAGGCCCACCACGATCGCGCCGTCGTACCAGACGCGCACCGTGCTGCCCGTCCCGAGGAACGCGCGCTGGACCATGTCCTTGGTCGACGCGCTCGGGTTGTCGTGCGCGCGCCAGCCATTGTCGACGAACAGCCACAGGCTGGCCGTGCTGCCGGCGGGGAGCGCGACGCACTCGTCCCAGTACTGGGTCGCGATGCCGGCCTGGACGGCGGCGAGCGCGTCACCGGACGGCGCGCCCTCGGCGAAGCCGGCGCTCATGGGGCTGGTGGCACGCTGGGCCGCAAGCGTCGCCGCCTGGCCGCCGTTGCCGGCGATGGGAGAGGTGATGGAGGCCATGATGGTCCTTTCGGTCAGGAGCCTTCGACGACGAGGCCGACGATCACGTCGTTCGCGTACCAGACGCGCACTCGGGAGTCCTGCCCGAGGAACGCGCGCTGGACCATGTCGAGGCTCGAGGGGTCGGGGTTGTCGAGGTGCCGCCACGCGTTGTCGACGAACAGCCAGAGGCTGGCCGTGTCGCCCGGCGGGTAGGCGAGGCATTCGTGCCAGTACTGCGTGGCGATGCCGGAGCTGACGACCACCGGCGCGAGCGCCGCGATCGCCGCCCGGATGTCGGGCCGGTTCCCGATCCGCTGGGTCGCCGGCCTGCCCGGCGCGTCGGTCTGCGGTGAGCCCGTCGCCCGCAGCACGTCGATCGCCCCCTGCGGGGTCAGGCGAGGCAGCCCGCGCGCGGCGAGGATGCCCTGGATCGACGCCAACGCACCGACGACGATCGGCGACGCGCTGGACGTGCCGCTGAACGTGTCCGTGTACCACAGCGTCTCGTCCGAGCCGCCCTGCAGGTCGCCCGGGTTGGGCCCGCGTCCGCCGGTCGTGGTGACCTCGCGGCCCCATCCCTGCGCGTCCACGCGCGCGCCGTGGTTGGAGAAGCCGAGCCGCGAGCGGTCCGGCCCGTGGTCGCGTCCGTGCGTGCCGGGCGGCGGCGCTCCGGCGCCGACCACGACCGCCCCCGAGCTCGGGTTCGCAGGGTTGAACGGGTTCTGCCACGTGGCGGGGAACCCGGGCGCCGGCTGGTCGTAGATCGGGTCGTTGAGGTCCTCCGCGCCGTTGCCGGCCGCCTCGACGACGATCACGCCCTTTGCCACCGCGTAGCGGATCGCGGCGAGATCGTCGGGCCACCACTCGATCGCGATGTAGCCGAGTTGGTCGAGCCGCTGCTCGAAGTCGTGCCGCGGCCCCGGGCGGTGCAGCTCGATCAGGATGATGTCGCCGGCGTTCAGGTGGTCCGCGGCCGCCCGGATGGCGCCCGCCGACCCCACTGAGGGGAAGATCGACGCCGCTCGCGCGTTCGCGCCCGGAGCGATCCCGACGATGCCGAGGCCGTTGAGATCGCCGCCGAACTCGCCGAACACCGCGGTCCCGTGGTTGCGCCACGACAGGTCGGTCGTCGGCGTGCCGGCGATCACCCCGCCCATGTTCTGCACGAGGTCCTCGTGTGAGAGCTGCCACGCGCCCTCGACGTCGATGATCTGCACGCCGGCGCCGGCGCCGCCGTTCTGCGTCTGCGCCCAGTCCGCGTCGACGCCCTCCGGCGCCGCGCGCAGGTACCCCTGGCGGGCGCTGAAGTCGCCCGTGGCCGGCGGCGCCGGGGCCGCGTCCAGGACGGCCGCGGGCTCAGGCGCGGGCTTGACGTATGCGGCGGAGACGGCGCCGAGCTGCGACAGCTCCGACGCGAGATCGTCGAGACGATCGTCCTTTGCGCGAACCCGGTAGTACGGGGTCAGGTCGGGGACCGGCTGGTCCGCCTCGGCGGACAGCTGCGCCGCCTGCCGCTCGAGCCGGTCCTCGCTGACGCCGAACAGCGGCTCCAGCGCGATGCCCTCGCCGGCGAGGAACGCCGCGAGAGGCCCGATGTCCGCATCCGCCGCAGACGAGACGCCGTCGGCGGTCGCCCGCAACCGGACATCCGGCTCCGCGACCACGATCAGCTCGCGCTCGGCGGGCGGGTAGGAGACTCCGGTCGGGCTGCCCTCGTCTGGGCTGCCCCCGCCGGAGCGTCGTCGTTGTCTGGCCATGTGGTGCTCCTTCCTGTTGTGCCCGACGAAAGGAAGGAGGGGCGCGCACGGCGCGCTGATACACCTACCGTGCGTCGTTCACAGAGGGGTGGAGCAGCGGCACGAGCCCCTGCCACCTGCGGCGCAGGAGCTCGACCAGCGACGGTGGCGTGAGCAACGCCTCGTTTCCGCGCCGCGCGGCGCGGTCCTCATAGCCGCCCGGCGTCCAGCGCCGCAGCTCGCCGCCGTGCGCCAGCCACGGCTCACGGTCGCGGAGCACGAACGCTCCGTCCGGCAGGTCGTCCGGGAGCGGATATCGGCGACGCTCGCGACCGGACAGGCGCTCGTCGTGGAGCTGGGCGTCGATCGCGTCCGCGCCGGCCTGGCCGGGATGGAGCTCGCGCCACATGGCCGTGAGCCGGTCATAGTCGGCTCGGCGGCACAGCGCGCATGGGCGATGGCCGGCGGCGAACGCGGTCGCCTCGTCGAGGAAGAAGAGCTCGGTGAAGCGGCCCGGCTGCATCAGCGGTCCCCGATGCCAGCCGCGGAACTCGAGCCGGCAGGCGATCCAGCGGCGCGTCGCGTAGAGGCGCCGGATCCGGCCCGCGTCGTCGTGCAGGCAGCCGCGGTTGCCGTAGACGAGCCCGCGCTCGGGCGTGGCGATGAGGTCGCCGAGGGGGGTCACGCGGTTCTGGAGCGACACGCCGTGGTCGGGCATTGTCGTTGGTACGGGTAGCCGTACCACGCAACTGAGGCTCGCCTTCGTTCGGATTCGTGGGCTGTCCCCGCTGTCGCGAACCGTCGCGCGCTGGAAGCCTGCCTCGCATGACCCACGTGATCGAAGCCAGCGCCTTGCGGGAGGCGGTCGGCGGCCGTGTCTACGTGTCCGGCGACGATGGCTACCACGCTGCGCGGCTCCCGTGGCAGCGCAAGTTCGACCCGCATCCGGCGGTCGTCGTCGAGGCGACGCAGCCGGAGGACGTCCGCGCCGCGATCCGGTTCGCGCGCGAGTCCGGGCTGCCGTTCTCCGTGCAGGCGACCGGGCACGGCGCCGTGCTGCCCTCCGAGGGCGGTGTGCTGCTGAAGACGACGCGGATGGCGTCCGTCGAGGTCGACGCCGGCCGGCGGACCGCCCGCACCGGCGGCGGGGCGCTGTGGAGCGACGTGATCGCGGCCGCCGCGCCGCACGGGCTCGCGCCGCTGTCCGGCACCTCGGCGGGGGTTGGCGTCGCGGGCTACACGCTCGGCGGCGGGACCGGATGGCTCTCGCGCACGTACGGCTACGCGGCCGACAGCCTCCTGAGCGCCGAGCTCGTGACCGCCGACGGCGAGCTCGTCACCGCCTCGGCCGAGGAGAACCCCGACCTGTTCTGGGCGATCCGCGGCGGCAGCGGCAACTTCGGCGTCGTCACCTCGCTCGAGTTCCGGCTGCATCCGGTCGGGAGCGTCTACGCCGGGATGGCGATGTTCGAGGCCGACCGCGCCGCCGACGCGTTCGCCGCCTACCGCGAGTGGGCGCTCGACGAGCCCGACGAGTCCAACACCGCGCTCCTGCTGGCGCTGATGCCGCCCGCCCCGCAGATCCCGGAGCCGGTTCGCGGCCGTCGCGTGCTCACACTGCGGACGATGCACCTCGGCGGCGGCGACGAGGCCGAGCGCCTGTACGCGCCGCTGCGCGAGGCCGCCGGCGAGCCGTTGCTGGACGGCATGCGCACGACGACGTTCGCCGACGCCGCCGCCATGCTGCCGCCGCCGCCTCCGATGATCAGCGACATGCGGTTCGAGCTGTTCCACGAGATCCCTGACGAGGCGATCACGGCCGTCGTCGAGGCGAAGGGCAGGATCGCGGGCATCGAGCTCCGGCACTGGGGCGGCGAGATGGCGCGCCCGTCCGAGGACGCTGGGCCGATCGGCCACCGCGACGTCCCCTTCTCGATCGTGGTCGCCGGCATGTCCCAGGACCGCGACGAGGCGAGCGAGATCGAGGCGGATCTCGAGGCCGTCGCCGAGAAGCTGCGCCCGCACGCCACCGGCGGGTCGTTCGTGAACTTCCTCGGCGACGCCGCGCGGACGGAGACGGCCTACACGCCGGACGACTACCGCCGACTGCGCGAGGTCAAGGCGGCCTACGACCCCGACAACCTGTTTTCTGCCAACCACAACATCCCGCCCGCCTGATCAAGGCGAGTCGTCGGCGTCCAGCAGCCGCAGGACGCCGGCGACCGGGATCGGCACCCAGTCGGGCCGGTTGTTGAGCTCGTAGCGCAGCTCGTAGACGGCCTTCTCGAGCTCGAAGACCGACAGCAGCTGGCGCGTCGGGCCCTCGCCGGGCGGAAGCAGCGACGGCTCCACGCGCCCGAAGTAGCCGTCCAGGAACGCCGCCCGCGCGCGGTCCTCCCAGCCCTCCGGCGCGTCGACGCCGCGCAGCAGCCGAGCGCCCGCGGTCACGTAGGAGAACGAGCGGAGCATGCCCGCCACGTCGCGCAGCGGCGACCGCTTCAAACGACGCTCCGGCAGCGGCCGTGCCGGCTCGCCCTCGAAGTCGAGGATCACCCAGCCGCGATCGGACAGCATGGTCTGACCGAGGTGATAGTCGCCGTGGGTGCGGATCACGCGCCCGCCGGCGCCGATGTGCGAGAGCGCCTGCAGCCGCTCGCGCACGTCCTGACCGCGACCCGCGATCGGCTCCACCGCCTCGGTCTCCGGCAGGTCGAGGAAGATGCGCTCGATCTGCTCGTCGACATCGGCGGTCAGCAGCGACAGCGCTTCCTGGCTCGGCTGGTCGGGCGCGAAGTCCGGCGAGCTGTTGTCCGAGCCGAGGACGGTGTGCAGGTCTCCGGTCACCCGGCCGAGCGCGCGCAGGCGGTCGAGGAAGCCCTCGGGGTCGGAGGCGAGCTCCTCCAGCGCGAGCTCCCAGCCGTCGCGGGCGCCGGCGATGTACTCCTGCAGGATGCCGAGCGTCGCGTCGATGAAGCGGCCCTCGTACTCGTACCAGCCCGCGAGCGGCGCGATGTTCGGGAACCCGCGCTCGGACAGGAAGCGCAGCAGCTCGAGCTCGGGGTTGACGCCTGGCTCCACGCGCCGGAAGGCCTTGAGGATCAGCGCCTCGCCGAACACGATCGACGAGTTCGACTGCTCGACGCCGACCGCGCGCACGTCGACCGTCCCGCCGAGGCCCGCGCCCGCCGTCTCGGCCCACCGGAAGCGAAGCGTGCCCTCCTCCTCGGTCTCCTCGGAGCCGCGTCGCATCCGGTGCAGCAGCTCGCGCCCGCACGCCGGATCGGCGAGCGCGTCGTAGACGGTCATCCCGCCCGCCTCGGTGATCACGCGCTCGGTCCAGCCCTCGTCGACCGGACGCAGTCCGAGCGGCACCTGGTAGGTCTCGTGCGTCCCCTCGCCGAAGCGCGCCTCGATGAGCGTGAGCGCGAGCTGCGGCGGCTCCTCGCGCAGCGCCACGCACTCCGAGATCTCGATGTGGGCGACCTCGCGCGACTTGGAGCCGAACCAGCGCTGGCCGACGATCCACTCGCGGAACGCGTCGCTCTCGAGGACCGACAGGTCAATCGGCACTGTCGTCCTCCGTGAGCTGGAACCAGTAGAAGCCGCGCGGCGCCAGCGTCAGCAGGTACGGCAGCTCGCCGATGGCAGGGAAGCGCGAGCGGCCGAACACCTCGACGGGAACGCGCCCCTCGTACTCGGAGAGGTCGAGCTCGACCGCCTGCGCCGAGCGCGCGAGGTTGTGGACGCACAGCATCACGTCGTCCTCGTAGACACGCAGGTGGGCGAAGATGCGCGGGTTCGACGGCTCCAGCGGCTCGTACGTGCCGAGGCCGAACACCGGGTGCTCCTTGCGGAGCGAGATGAAGCGGCGCAGCCAGCGCAGCAGCGACGTCGGCGTGCGCAGCTGGGCCTCGACGTTGATGGCCTGGAAGCCGTAGACCGGGTCCATCAGCGGCGGCGCGTAGAGCTGCGCGAAGTCGGCGCGGCTGAAGCCGCCGTTGCGGTCGCCCGTCCACTGCATCGGCGTGCGCACCCCGTCGCGGTCGCCGAGGTAGACGTTGTCGCCCATCGAGATCTCGTCGCCGTAGTAGA
>JBKOYW010000430.1:0-5726 GCA_046744275.1 Actinomycetota bacterium | reverse complement strand
GCTCTACGGCGAAGTCGCCGACGGCGCTCCCGCCGCGGCCGTCGAGGCGTCGCTCGGCTGCGGCGTCCCGACCGCGGTCGCCGACCTGCACTCGGGCGAGACCGTCCTCGACCTCGGCTCCGGAGCCGGCGCAGACGTGCTGATCTCCGCGCGCCGCGTCGGTCCGACCGGCCGCGCTATCGGCCTCGACATGACCGACGAGATGCTGGAGCTGGCCCGCCGCAACGCGGCCGACGCCGGGGTCGCCAACGCCGAGTTCCTCAAGGGCTACCTCGAGGAGCTGCCGCTCGAGGACGGATCGGTCGACGTCGTGATCTCCAACTGCGTCATCAACCTCGCCGCCGACAAGCGGCTCGTGCTGCGCGAGGCGGCCCGCGTGCTGCGTCCCGGCGGCCGGTTCGCGGTCAGCGACGTGATCGCGGACGAGGACATGGACGTCGCCACGCGCGCCGACATGCAGCAGTGGACGGGCTGCATCGCCGGCGCCCTCACGCGCGCCGAGTTCAAGCAGGCGCTCGCCGATGCGGGCCTCGTCGACATCGAGGTCCGGGAGACGCACCGCGTGCACGAGCACGCGGGCTCCGCGATCATCCGCGCCCGCAAGCCGATTTCCTGATTTCGCGGCGTTGCTAGGCGGGGCGTCGGTGCGAGACGATCCGGCCCATGTCCACGCTCGGCTCGTACCTCGAGAGGTTTCGCACGCTGCGCCGGGAGATCGAGGCGGCGGTGCTCCCGCTCGCCACGTCCCTCGACGGCCGCCGGTTCACGTTCCAGGCGGCCATCGACGGCCTCGCGCTCCGGCTCGGCGGCTACGTCGCCCTCGAAAGCGAGTCGGAGACGGCGCTCGGGCAGGTGCGGTCGCTGCGCATCGACGAGGTCGATGCCGGCGAGGTCGGCCTGGCGCCCGATGAAGGCGAGGGCGCCGAGGTCCGCGCGCGGCTGCCGATCCGGCTCGCCCGCGGCGACGGCGTGCTGCTCGACCGCGGAGGGCAACCGTTCAACGACCGCGTCGCCCGCGCCGCCACGCCGGCCGAGGTGAGCGCGTGGCTCCAGCGCACCGCTCCGGCCAGGGCGCGCCTGGCCGCCGGCTCGCTCGCGCTCGCCGACGGCGTGCCGACCGCCCTCGACGCCGGCGGGTTCGACCGCCACACGTTCCTGTGCGGACAGTCCGGATCCGGCAAGAGCTACTCGCTCGGCGTGATGCTCGAACAGCTGCTGCTCGAGACCGAGCTGCGCATCGTGATCCTCGATCCCAACAGCGACTGCGTCCGCCTGGCGGAGACGCGCGACGACGCCGAGCCGGAAGCGGCCGCGCGCTGGCGCGAGCTGGCGGGAGGGATCGCCGTCCGCTCCGCGCGCTTCGACGGCGACGCGCGGCTGCGGCTGCGGTTCGGAGAGGTCGCCCCTGCGGCTCAGGGCGCGCTGCTCCGGCTCGACCCGATCCGCGACCGGGAAGAGTACTCCGAGCTCGCCGCGCTGCTCGAGGCGGCGCCCGAGACGCTCGCGGGCATCGCCGACGTCGACCGCACGGAGGCGCGCGGGCTTGCGCTGCGTGTCGCGAACCTCGGCGTCGCGCGGTGGGGCGTATGGGCTCGCGAGACGCCCGGCACCGTGCTCGACGCGCTCGAGGATCCGGCCGTGCGATGCCTCGTGGTCGACCTCGGGTCGCTCGCCACGCACGAGGAGCAGACGCTCGTCGCCGAGAGCATCCTCCGCAGGCTCTGGGACCTCCGCGCCCGGCGCGCGCCGGTGCTGCTCGTCATCGACGAGGCGCATAACGTCTGCCCGAGCGGCCCGACCGACGCGCTGACCGCGCTCGCGACCGAGCACGCCGTGCGGATCGCGGGCGAGGGACGCAAGTTCGGGATCTACCTCCTGGTCGCCAGCCAGCGCCCGCCGAAGGTCCACGAGAACGTGCTCTCGCAGTGCGACAACCTCGTGCTCATGCGGCTCAACTCGGCCGCCGACGCCGCGTTCATCCGCGAGATGTACGGCTTCGCGCCGCCTGGCCTCGTGGACCTCTCGACCGACTTCCGGCTGGGCGAGGCGCTCGTGGCCGGCAAGATCGCGTCGCACCCGACCCTGCTGCAGTTCGGGCGGCGCATCACGCACGAGGGAGGCGGGGACGTCGACGCGGGCTGGGCCGGTCCGAAGGGCTACCAGACGTCTCCGTCGCGCCAGTCGCAGGTCAGCTCGCCTGAGAGGTCGAGCGGGACGGCGACCGGCAGCACGTAGATGGACCCGTCCTCCTCCTCGGTCCGGGTGACGCCGGCCGGCGTCAGCGCGAACAGCGGCCCCTGCCACCGCTTCCAGCCGCGGCTGGTGTAGAGGTCCGCGCCCTCGTCGGTCGCGCCCAGCGCGCCGAGCTCGTACGCGCCGCGCACCACGCGTTCCAGCGCCTCCATGACCGCCGCGCCGTGCCCGCGGCGGCGCCGGTCGGCGCGGACGGCGACGCCCTCGACGTAACCGGTGCGAACGGCCCGGCGGCCGTGCAGGAGCCGCCGCTGGACCACCGAGCCGTGCCCGATCAGCTCGTCGTCCTCCCAGACGAGCGCGTGGATGCCGCCCATCGCGTGCTCCCAGTCCTCGTCGGTCATGTCCTCGCCGAAGACCGCGTCGAGCAGGGCGCGTGCCGCGGTGAGCGTCGCGGCGTCCAGGTCGGTGGTGTGGGCGGTGCGCACCTCGCTCACGCACCGGATCCTCCCAGGGCTCGATGGCCGTGGTACGCCGCCTCGACGTCGGGCGCCTCGCGCAGCTCCTCGCTCGTTCCCTCGAGCAGCACGGCGCCGCGCCGGAGCAGATAGCCGCGGGTCGCCACCCGCAGCGCCGCGCGGGTGCTCTGCTCGACGAGCAGGATCGTGGTGCCGCGCCGGCGGAGCTCCAGCAGCCGCTCGACGACCTGCCGCCTCCCAGTCGATCGATTCGCCCCCGGAGAACGTGTCCCAGCGGGGTCTCTTCCATCGCCTGGGAGGCGGTGTCGCAACGCTGACCGCCGCGACCACCGGGCCGACGGCCCGGCGATCGCGGGATCAGGATCAGGCCTCGACGGGCACGGGATCGGGCCGCACGAGGACGGTGCCGGCCACCTCGATGATCTCGTCGGCCGGCAGGTCGGCGCGGCTCGCGTGCTCGCGGATGGCCTCGGGGCTCGTGGCCTGGTAGATGCACACGGTGCCGACGTTGCCGCCGGGCTCGTCGAGCACGTAGCTGCGAATCCAGCGGACGTCGTCCTGCATCTTGTCGCCCTCGGCGGTCGAACGGGCCGCGGCCTCCTCGAGGTCGGAAGCGGTACGCCAGCCGCCACGGCGGAGGATCACGTACGTCTGCATGGTGCACTCCTTGGGTCGAAATGTGCGCGCTCGACCGTACGCGGCGCGTTTCGCGCCCGCATCGGCGGGATTACCCATCTTTTGCGCCGTGCGAGATCGGCGCGCGACCGGACTACTACGTTCCCGCCGACGGCCCGTCTGCGCTCGTCGGCTGCGCGCGGCTGCCCGTGAGCGGGCGGCGCATCGAGTTCTCCGCCAACGTGGCCCGCCTCGACGGCGCGGAGCATCTGTGCGTCAACCCCGCCTACAGGGAGGGCGAGTTCATCCCCGCGATCTGCAAGCTCGACCCACCCGTGTCGCACTTCGCCGTCCGCGACGCGCGACGGCCGCGCGGCTACGGCTACGTCATCTGGGGAACCGCCGGCGACGCCCGATCGGTCGTCGCGAGGTTCGACGGCGGCGTGGCGCGCGCCGCCCGCCTCGTCGTGCCGGAGGAGCTCGCGTGCGATTACGGCGAAGGCGCGTTCACGCTGTTCGTCATCGAGCTGCCGCCGTCGGCGGCGCGCGGGGCGGTGATCGTCGAGGGCAACCGAGGATCGGTCACGCGGCGCGTGTCGGTGTCGTGAAGACGCAGTTCCCGCTCGCGCACGCGTCCTGTGCCTCGGTGATCCGGCGCCGGAGCGCGGTGAGCTCGGCGAGCTTGGCATCGACGCGGGCGAGCACGGCATCGAGCCGCCAGCGCTCGGACTCGCAGGTCGCGCCGCCGGCGTCATGCGCGGCGAGCGCGCCGACGGCGTCGTTGAGCGTGAAGCCGATCGTCTGCAGCTCGCGCGTGAGCCGGATGCGCTCGACGGTGCCGGGCTCGTAGTCGCGGTAGCCGGACTCCGTCCGCGCCGGGGGCGGGAGCACACCGACCCGCTCGTAGAAGCGCACGGTGTCGACGGTCACGCCGGCCTGGCCGGCGATCTCACCGATCTTCACACCTTCCTCTCTTGACTCTGGACCATACTCCAGAGTTTACCCTGTCGGCATGACCACCATTCTGCATCTGGAGGCCCGGCCCGACGCGCCGACCGCGTGCGACATGAGCACCGCGCGGGACACGCCGGACGAGCGCCTGGCCGAGTACCGCGAGCTGTTCGAACGAGCGCTGCGGCATCGCGAGCGTCGCGCCGACGGCGTCGTGTTCGCCTTCCGCGCCGACGCCGGCACGAGCGAGCACGTCGACGACCTCGCCCGCCGCGAGCACGCGTGCTGCCCGTTCCTCGACTACCGCATCGAGACCGCCGGCGACGAGGTGATCTGGACGATCACCGGCGATGGGCGTGCCGGCGTCGACGTCATCCTCGACGCGTTCCACGCCCTGCCCGACCACGCTCGCGACTCACCGACCACGGCGTGAACGCGATCCGCTGATCGCCAGGCCGGCGAGCAGCGCGCCGCCGACTACGGTCACCAACGCGCCCACGGCGGATGCAGGACTACACCGGCCGCGCGCCGGTGCGGTCCGCTCCCGCGCCGCGGCCGGCGACCGCGCGCCAGATCAGCAGCACGATCATCGTGCCGATGATGGCGCCGACGATCCCGCCGAGATCGAACTTGTCGTCGTCGCCGATCCCGAACAGCTCCGTGAACAGGAAGTAGCCGACGAGCGCTCCGATGATGCCGAACACGACGGTCTGGACGAACCCCATGGGATCGCGTCCGGGCAGCAGGAGCCGCCCCAGGTAGCCGGCGATGATGCCGATGACGATCGCCGCGATGATTTCTCCAAGCATGGTCGATACCTACCCATCCGGCGGCCGAAGCAATTCCACACCTCAGGGTCGGCGAGCTGGCGGCGCGCGCCGCGCTGTCGAAGCAGTCGATGACCGCGCTCGTCGCTGCGTGCGAGGCCCAGGGGCTCGTGGAACGCCGCCGGGATCCCGACGACGGCCGCGCCTACCGCGTCCGCCTCACCCGCCGTGGCCGCCGCTTCCAGAGGACCGCCGAGGCCATCCTCGCGGAGCGCGACGCCGAGATCCTCGAGCTGCTGGGACGCCGACAACGCGACGCGCTCATCGCAGCGCTGAGAACTGATGCACCTATGAGGACCGCCGCCGTCACCACCGTGCTCGACGCGCCCAAGGACGCGGTGTTCGCCTACCTCTTGGACATCGAGAACCTGCCGGCCTGGGCGACCGAGTTCGCCCGCGAGCTCAGGCACGACGAGCGCGTCGCGCTCGCCGACGGCCGCACGGCCTACACCTTCACGATGTTCCAGGGCCCGGACATGCCCGATGAGCTCTTCGAGTCGCAGCACGACTCGCTGTGCCGCGAGTTCCGCAACATCGAGCGCATCTTCCGCGCATGAGCATCGACATCACCGCCCGCGTCCACGTCGACCGCGAGCCCGCCGTCGTCGCCGCCTACATGACCGACCCGGGCAACGACCCGGAGTGGATCGGCGGCCTGCGC
>JBKOYW010000448.1:0-4693 GCA_046744275.1 Actinomycetota bacterium | reverse complement strand
CCCTGGCCCAGCAGACCGGCGAGACGATCAACCTCGCCGTCGCGGGCCCGCTCGGCGTCGAGCACCTCGCCCAGCGCGACAGCCGGCACTTCCTCGGCGGGACGAACTGGGTCGGCCGCCGCGTCCCGTACCACTGCACGGCGGTCGGCAAGGTCCTGATCGCGTTCGGCGGCGCCAATCCCGGCCCACTCGAGCCGCTCACGCCGGCGACGATCGCCGATCCCGACCAGCTCGCGCGCGAGATCGCGCGCGTCCGCCGGGACGGCTGCGCGGTCGCCATCGACGAGCTCGAGGTCGGCCTCGCGTCGCTCGCGGCTCCGGTCGCCGGCGGCATCGCCGCCCTTTCCATCTCCGGCCCGACGCTGCGCCTGGACGCCCAGCGGATGGCCGACCTCCGCCCGACGTTGATCGACGAAGCCCAGGCGCTTGGCCACGACATGGGAGTGCATGCCGCATGACGCACGACGAGATCCTGCAGCTCCTGTACGAGGAGACACTGGTCGGCAACGCGCCGGCCGTCAAGGAGGGCGTCGAGAAAGGGCTCGAGACCGACCTCGAGCCCGAGAAGATGCTCTACGACGCGCTCATCCCGTCGCTCGAGGAGGTCGGCGCCCGGTTCGAGCGCGGCGACTACTTCGTGCCCGAGATGCTGATCGCCGCCCGCGCGATGCAGGGGGCGCTCGACATCCTGCGCCCGCTGCTGGCCGAGACCGGCAGCAAGCCGGTCGGCACGTTCCTGATGGGCACCGTCAAGGGCGACGTGCACGACATCGGCAAGAACCTGTGCAACATCATGCTCGAGGGCGCGGGCTTCGAGGTCATCGACCTGGGCGTCAACGTGCCGCCCGAGAAGTTCGTCGAGCAGATCAACGAGCACGACCCCGACGTGGTCGGCTTCAGCGCGTTCCTGACCACGACGATGCCGATGTTCAAGGCGAACATCAACGCGCTGCAGAAGGCCGGGATCCGCGACAAGGTGATCGTGATGGTCGGCGGCGCGCCGGTCACGCAGGAGTACGCGGACGCGGTCGGCGCGGACGGCTACTCGGCCGACGCCTCGTCCGCGGTCAAGAAGGCCAAGCAGCTGATCGAGCAGCGGCGCGAGATGGTGCCGGCCTGATGGACACCGTCCTGCGATCGCGCTCGAAGACGGTCACGATCGGCTCCGGGCAGCCGTTCTGCATCATCGGCGAGCGCATCAACCCGACCGGCCGCAAGAAGCTGGCCGAGGAGCTGCGCGGCGGCGACCTCTCGACGGTGGCGGCGGACACGCATGCCCAGGTCGAGGCGGGCGCCGACATGCTCGACGTCAACGCCGGCATCCCTCTGGTGGACGAGGCCGAGCTGCTGTCCAAGATGCTGCAGACCGTCCAGGCCGAGGCCGACATCCCGATCTGCATCGACTCGTCGGTGATCGAGGCGCTCGAGGCCGGGCTCGCCGTCTACGAGGGCAAGGCGCTCGTGAACAGCGTGACCGGCGAGGACGAGCGGCTGGAGGAGATCCTGCCGCTGGTCGCGCGCCACGGCGCGGCGGTGATCGGGCTCGCCAACGACGAGACGGGGATCCCGGAGACGCCGCAGCAGCGGCTGGAGATCGCCACCAAGATCGTGAGCGCGGCGGGCGACCACGGGATCCCGCCCGAAGACGTGGTGATCGACCCGCTGGCCATGACCGTGGGGGCGGACACCGAGGCGGTGACGACGACGCTGGAGACGATCCGGCTGATCCGCGACAACCTCGGCGTGAACATGTGCCTCGGGGCGTCGAACGTCTCGTTCGGGCTGCCGGAGCGGTTCGTGCTCAACGCTGCCTTCCTGCCGATGGCGATGGCCGCCGGGCTCACGAGCGCGATCATGAGCACCGCCGAGGTCTGCGTGAGCGCGGTCCGCGCCGCCGACCTCCTGCTCGGCCACGACCCCTGGGGGGCCAGTTGGATCGCCGCCCATAGAGCACGGCAGGCAGCGGCAGCGACGCCGTGACGGCGCCCGCCATCGACGGGACCGGGCGCGTCCACCTGCGCTTCGAGCCCGACGGCGCGGAGGTGCGCGTTCCGGCGGGCACGTCGATCTTCGACGCCGCGAGCTGGAACGGCGTCGCGATCGACTCGACGTGCGGCGGGCACGGGACGTGCAAGAAGTGCAAGGTGCGGGTGCTCGACGGCGACGTGCCGGTGAGCACGGTCGACCCGCGCGCGTTCAGCCCCGACGAGCTCCGCGACGGCTGGCGGCTCGCGTGCCGGGCGCCGGCGCGCGCCGACCTCGAGGTCGACGTGCCGCCGCTGCAGACCCGGCCGAAGGCGGCGCTCGTGGGCGTCGGCCGCCACGTGATCCTGCGGCCGGCGGTGATGAAGCGCCATCTGGTGCTCGACGAGCCGTCGCTGGAGGACCAGCGCTCGGACGTCGAGCGCGTCCTGGAGGCGCTCGACGACCTCGAGCCGCGCGTCGAGCTCCCGGTCGTGCGCACGCTCGGAAAGGTGCTCCGCGAGGCGCACTTCGACGTCACTGCCGTGGTCGTCGACGAGGTGCTGATCGCCGTCGAGCCGGGCGACACCACGGCGCGGCGCTTCGCGATCGCGTTCGACCTCGGCACCACGACGGTGGTGGCGACGCTGCTCGACCTCGAGACCGGCACACCCGCCGCGGTGCGCTCGATGCTCAACCGCCAGCAGCCGTACGGCGCCGACGTGATCTCGCGCGTGTCGGCCACGATGCTCGACGAGGCCGCGCTCGGCGCGCTCGAGGCACGCGCGCACGAGACGCTCTCGCAGCTGGCCGGCGAGGTCTGCGAGGAGGCGGGCGTGAGTCCGGCCGAGGTGTACGAGATCGTCGTCTGCGGCAACGTCACGATGACCCAGCTCGCGCTCGGCATCGACCCCGAGCCGCTGTCGATGGCGCCGTTCATCGTGGCGACGCACGAGCTGCCGCCCGCGCTGGCGAGCGACTTCGGCGTCGCCGTCCACCCCCGGGCGCCCGCGGAGGTCTTCCCGTCGCTCGGGGCCTACGTCGGCGGCGACATCGTGGCCGGGATGCTCGCCACCGGGCTCACGCGCGACAAGCGGATCCGGCTGTTCATCGACGTCGGGACCAACAGCGAGATCGCGCTCGGCAGCCACGACCGGGTCGTCGCCACCGCCGCGCCGGCCGGCCCGGCATTCGAGGCCGCGCAGATCCGCTGCGGGATGCGCGCCGCCGAGGGCGCGATCGAGGGCGCGAAGATCGCCGACGGGGATCTGACGCTCGAGGTCATCGGCGAGGTCGAGGCGGTCGGCCTGTGCGGGTCGGGCCTCGTCGACTGCGTGGCGGAGCTCGTCGGCGCCGGGATCCTCGACCACTCGGGACGATTCGTCACCGATCCGCCCGTGCTCGCCGATCGGCTGACGAAGGTCGGGGAGGAGCGCGTCTTCATGCTGGCCAACGACGTCTACCTCTCGCAGCGCGACGTGCGCGAGCTGCAGTTCGCGAAGGCCTCGATCGCGACCGGCTGGAACATCCTGCTGCGCGAGATGGACCTGACGCCGGAGGACATCTCGCAGGTGCTGCTGGCGGGGAGCTTCGGCGCCTACCTGTCGCCGGCCAGCGCGGTCCGGATCGGCCTCGTGCCGCGGCTCGCGCTGCCGCGCATCGTGTCGGCCGGCAACGTCGCGAGCGAGGGCGCGAAGATGGCCGCGCTCAGCCATCGCGAGCGCGCCGAGGCGAGCTCGATCGTCGGCGAGGTCGAGTACGTCGAGCTGTCCGGCCGCGCGGACTTCAACGACCTGTTCGTCGACCAGCTCGCGTTCCCGGGATGAAGGTCGTCGCCTGCGGAGCCCTCGCCGTGCATGTCCAGGCCGTCGCGCGACGGCGCGGGCTCGACGTCGAGGTCGTCCCGCTGCCGGCGCTCATGCACAACCGTCCCGAGCAGATCGCGCCCGCGGTCCGCGAGGCGCTCGCGGACGACGTCTTCGCGGTCGCCTACGCGGACTGCGGCACGTACGGCGCGCTCGACGAGGTGCTCGGCGACGTCCCGCGGCTCGCGGGCGACCACTGCTACGACGTCATCTCCGGCGACGCCGCGCGCGAGGCCCTCGAGGAGGAGCCGGGCACCTATCTGCTGACCGACTTCCTCGCCCGCACGTTCGAGCACACCGTCATGCGCGAGCTGGGGCTCGACCGCCACCCGGAGCTGCGCGACGCCTACTTCGGTCACTACACCCGCGTGCTGTGGCTGGCGCAGCACCCGACACCCACGACGCGCGCCGCGGCGGAGCGCGCCGCCGCCCACCTGCGGCTCCCGCTCGAGATCCGCGAGGTGGGCGACGAGGTGCTGGAGGCCCAGCTCGCCGCGCTGCTCAGCCGGTGACGTCGAGCCGGACCTGCCCGGCGTCGGCGCCCGTGACCTCGATCCGCTCGTGCTGGCGCGGCTCGGCGCCGCCCTCGACGACGATCTCGAGCAAGCCGTCGACCACCGTCGCGCTGATCTGGTCGCCGCGGATCTCGCGGCTGAGCTTGACGCTGCGCTCGAACGGCCCATAGCGGCGCTCGCGAACGTAGAAGTCGGCCTCGTCCTCGGGCGCGCCGGAGCGCTCGCCCGAGATCCACAGCCGGCCGTCGCTGAGCGATACGTCGATCTCCTCCTTGGCCACGCCCGCGAGCTCGCAGCGGATCACGAGGTCCTGGCCGCTGGCGAAGATGTCGACCGCCGGGACCCAGACCG